>VBKJ01000036.1 GCA_005879795.1 Deltaproteobacteria bacterium | reverse complement strand
CGACGACAGCCTCGAGAACCTGGTCGTCGCGCACGCGCGCTGCAACGCGCAGAAGCGCGACTTCCTCGCCGCGGCGGCGCACGTCGACCATTGGCGCGCCCGGACGCGCTCCGGATCGCCCGTGGCCGCCGAGCTCGGCCGCGTGGCCAAAGCGATCGGCTGGACACGCCATCCCGAGCGGACGCTCGGGGTCGCGCGGGCGCTCTACCTCCGCCTGCCGGAGGACGCGCGGCTCTGGCTGCGGGGCGAGGAGTTCGTCATCGTTGATCGTACGGCGCTCGAAGCGGCTCTGGACGCGACGGCCGCATGAACGGTTCGTCGCGATCGCGGCTCTCGGCTCAAGCTCCCGATCCAGGTTCCACCGGGCGGGGCAAGTGGACGTGGCGACGTCTTCGGGAACCAGTCCCGCCACTCGCAACGTCTCTGAGCATCGGACGGTCGCTCATGAGGGCGCGCCCTTGTAGTGGCGCGACGGAGAGCGCGTCAACGCCGGCGCGGCGGTGCGCAGCGCGCGAGGATGTGCCGCCACCCGTTCCTCGCCGTCGCCGCCTCGCGACGGACGTCTACGTATTCGTCACCGTCGACGCGCTCGTCCGACGGGCGCCACCCGGGCGGCGAGCTCCTCGACGAGCGCGAGGCGCGCCGCGCGCGTCTCGCCCAGCTCGACGATCCGGGCGTACGCCTCGCTGGCATCCGCGAAGGTCTCCCGCTTCCCGAACGCGATGTCGGGGAGCCACTCGCGGCGTCGCGTCTCCGGGAGCCCGGCGGTTCGACGCTTGCAGTTGTGGAAGACGTGCGGAGCCTCGTGGACCACGAAGTCCTCGAAGCGGCCGTTCGCGCGGAAGTATTCGCTCGATACCCAGCAGGTGGTCTCCTCGCTGATGCCGACGAGGTCCGGGGCATCCGGGCCAACGGGGCGCGCGCCGATGCTGCGGAGGTACAGGTTCGCGAGGCGCCAGGCGGTACCGAGCCAGCGAGCCTGCCGGACGACGTCGCCGACCGTCGCGGGCACGGAGCGAGCGAGCACGCCGAGGACAGCTTCCCGCTCACCGCGCGGGAAGAGCCCGCGGACCATCGGCTCGACCTTCCGCCGCGTGCGGTCCGTCAGGTCGACTTCGGCGATCGGCGTCGGCGGCGGTGGGCGCGACGCAAGGCTGTTCACCTCGGCGACGAGCGCGTCCTTCAAGGTCCGCTGCAGCGTGGCGACTCCGCGTGACGATGTCGCCCGGCCAGGGAAGGCAAAGCAGGTCGTCTTCGCCGGTGCGCAGGTAGAGCGATCGCGGTGCGCTGGCCAAGGGATCATGCCTTCACGCCCGCAAGGCTGTCGTCGAGCGCGGCGCGGAACGCCGGGAAGCGCCGCGTCCGTTCGCGCAGGTCGGCCGAACGGTCGACCGAATCGCGGCCGGACGTCACCGGGGACACCCGCCGCGCGCAGCACGGTGACGACGGCGGGTGTGTCGAGGCGCGGCTCCTCGAGCCCGTCGGCGGTCGCCACCTCGAGCACCGTACCCGCCGCGCGATGCAGCGACCCGGCGATCGCCTCGCGCAGCGACCCGGGAGGGCTCGCCCCCGAGCGCCCACGAGAGCACCGGAAACAGGACGTGCATTGGATGATCGTCCCGCGACCAGACGAGCCCTGGCGCACGGGGCAGCAGCGAGGCGGCTCCTCCAGGTCACCGGCGAGCACGGCGAGGAGCCCTTGGAGCCGTCCGGCGCCCCGCGGGCACGCCGCGCGCCGCCATCTCCGCACGCTTCGCGACAGCCGCGGGGTCGGGCCCGTCCACCAGAAGCCATCGGAGCAAACGGGGGAGCGTGGGCGCGACGCGCCACGCCGTCTCGCCGGTTCGGCGCGGCCCCGGATGGCGAGCGGCAGTGGGTCCGAGACAGCCATCCCGAGTCGTCTCGCGGCGCCCTGCCGCGACGTCACGCCTCGGGCAGCAACCGGAACCCCTCGCGGGCCGCAGCGTTTCCGAGCCGCACGTCGGCACAGACGAAGTCGTGTCCAACCGGCCGGTCGGACACCGCGACGAGAGCCGCGCCGAGCTGCATCGCGTCGGCGACCCGAAGCACGTGGGTAGCGACCAGGCGCATCGCTCGCTCCCGCACGGGTCCGAGCGCGGCTATCTCCGTCCAGGCGGCGGCGAGCTCTCCGAGCGCGGCGCGGGCGGCGGCGCGCTCGGCATCGGTCAAGTTGCCCTCGCGCGTCCGCCGCTCGATCGCCGAAGCGATCTCGACGGCCGAGACGGCCCACGTGACGATTCCGGCGCGGGCGAGTGGACGTACCGCTGACGTGTTCGTCTCGGCGACACAGAGCGCCACCAGGGCCGATGCGTCCCAGTAGCGCACGCTCAGAACCGGTCTTCGCGATCGTCGAGGAGCGCGCGTTGCACGGATGCCTTCGGCCGCGACAGCCGCCGCGTCAGGAAATCCTTCGGTAGCGGTGCGACCGGCGGACGCGCGAGACCCGACGCCACGAGTGACTCGATCTCGGCGTCGTCGGCATCCACGCGGATCAGGCGGGCAACCGGCCGGCCCCGGTCGAGGACCGTCACGCTCTCCCCTCGGGCCACGAGACGCAAGTAATGGCTGAGGCGGTTCTTCAGATCCGTGACTGCGGCCGTCTTCATGTGGCTAGAGTGGCGTGATGATCGCGGCCTGTCAAGCCCGTAAATGGACTGAGTCTCCAACCCCGGCGACGATGACCGCCGCGCGCCGGGATTTCGAGCGCCTCCTGCGCGTCAAGCAGGGCGCGCCGAGCCGCTACCAGCGCCGGATCCAACTCGCCAGGCTCGTTCATTGTGCTCCATCCATGCGATCAGGGCGTCTCCCTCTGCCGGGCCGCGCCCAGGGCTCGTGAGCAGATCCGCCACAACCTGAGTCGCGGCGGCAAAGACAATCCCGTCGCGTACCGCCGTACGATCGAAGACGACCGGGTCGAACGGCTCCGCCACCAGGAAGTTCGCGCCCGTGTCGGTGCGTCGCAGGTCGAGCTGTTCGGCCGCCTTCATACCGTCCTCGAGGTAGACGGCCCCGAGCCTCGGCGGCGCGACGGCCGATCCTCGGGGGACGGCGAGCGATCCGGTGACCGCATAGGTGCCCTTGTATTTTCGGAGCCGCTCCAGCAACGCGGGGAGGCCGCGTGGCGCCAGGCACGGCCACACTCGGTTCGTTTCCGTGAAGGCGTAGTCCTGCGCCCAGCGGCGAAGCGCACCCGCCCACTCGACCGACTCGACGAGGCCGCGTTCCTTCCTGCGAACCAGCGTCTCGCGGTCGAGAAGATCGACGACCCGCCAGGTGGTGGCGACGGGGGTGTTCGATCGCTCCGCGAGCTCCCGGATCCCGAACGGAGGGCGGAAGTCACACAATGCCCTCAGCGCGCGGCCGGCCCCGGGCCCCTTCAGTGACTTGAGGGGCCGCTCGACGGGCCACGGATCCGCGTCCGCCCCGCTGGTCTGGATGAAGAGCGCGGGCCTGTCGAGCGACAAGCGGAGATTGCCGGTCGCATCCGCGTAGCCCACCCCAGCCTCGACGAGCCGCCGCCGCGCCGTCGGGCCAAGGTAGCGAGAAACGACCATGAGGGGCGCCTTCCAGCTCTGTCGGAGTCGGCCGACGATCGCCGGGATGTCCCGTGGCTCCAGCCTTTCCTTCACCTCGACGGCCACACGACACGACTGGCCGTTCGGCGCCGAGACCGTGATGAGTGCGTCCGGGACGGCAGCCCGGGGCGTACCCTCCGCAACGAGGGACGCGCCGCCCGCGAACACCCCCCGCTTGCGACCGCGCGACCCGCCGACCAAGGCTTCCTCTCGAATGGCCCACCCCTCGGGGAGCGATCTGGTCACCGCCTGGAGCAGGTCGCGGAGAACCTCCGTCTCGGATATAGGCCTGTTCCGCTGCACGCGAAACAGGCTAGTTTATGAAACAAGACCCGTCAAGTGCCCTCGAAGCCGACGTTCTTGGTGAGGAGGTCGCCGTAACCGGCAACCTCCCTGTCAGGGTAGAGCGCTTCAGGGCACGCCGCCGTCCACCTTGAGGATCGATCCCGTGGTATAGCTCGCCGCATCGCTCGCGAGGTAGAGCGCCGCGCCGACGATCTCGGAGGGCTCGCCCGCCCGGCGGAGCGCGAAGCGCACGGCGTGCTTGGCGGCGAACTCCTCCAGGTTCCACCCGCGCGTGATGTCGGTGAGGAACGTCCCCGGCATGATGCAGTTGACGCGCACCTTCGGGCCGAACGCATGGGCGAACGCGACGGTCATGGCGTTCAGACCCGCCTTCGCGGCGGCGTAGGGCACGATGTCGCCGTAGGGTCGGATCGATCCGACGCTGCTCACATTGATGATCGAACCGCCGGCGCCCGCCGCCATGCGCGTACCGACGAGCGCGGTCAGCCGGAACGGGCCCTTCAGGTTGACGGCGAGGACCTTGTCGTAGAGCTCCTCGGTGACGTTCACCACGTGATCGTAGAGCGGTGACATGCCGGCGTTGTTCACGAGGACGTCGACCTTCCCGAAGGTCCCATAGGCGGCTTCGACGAGGCGGTCGACGTCCCGCCAGTAGCCGACGTGGCAGGCGTGCGCGAGGGCGCGGCGGCCCGTCTCCGCCTCGACCTCACGCGCCAGCTTCTCGCAGCTCTCGAGCTTGCGGCTCGCGATGATGACGTCGGCGCCGGCGCGGGCGAAGGCGAGCACCATCTCGCGCCCGAGGCCGCGGCTGCCGCCGGCCACCAGGGCGACGCGGCCCGTGAGGTCGAAGAGCTCGGCCGGGGTCCTCTTCATCGCCGAAGCGGCGTCGTGCGGGCCAGCTCCGCGGCCTTGCGGGCCATGTCGAGGACGACGTCGCCGAAGGCGGCCATCTTCGGGTTGTCGGCACCCCCCTGCACGTAGCGCGCGTACCCGCCCTCGAGGACGATCGCGATCTTGAAGCGCGCGAGGATCACGTAGTAGTCGATCTCGTCCACGGGGAGCCCGCTGCCGCGCGCGTAGCGCTCGCAGAGCTCCGCGCGGCGCGGCATGCCCGTGTAGTCGACGTAGCCCGCGTGGGCACGCTCCTCGTCGGGGTCGGGCCAGCCCATGAGCACCCAGCCGAGGTCGAGGAGCGGGTCGCCGATGGTTGCCATCTCCCAGTCGACGATGGCGGCCATGCGGGCCGGCGCGCCGTCGCGGAACATGACGTTCGCGAACTGGTAGTCGCCGTGGAGGATGCCGGGGCGGTAGGAGCGGGGCGTGTAGCGGCGAAGCCAGGCGGCGGCCTCCTCGATGCCGGGGAGGTCGCGGAAGCGGAAGCGCGCCAGATGCGCGAGCCAGCGGTCCACCTGCCGCTCGTGGAAGCCCTCCGGCCGGCCGAAACCCTCGAGGCCGCGCGCGCGCCAGTCGACGCGCGCGAGCTTCGCGATCGCATCGACGAGCTCCCAGGCGAGCCCCTGCCGCGCCTCGAGGTCGGTGTCGAACGGCGGCGGCCAGCCGCCGGTGGACATGCACGACCAGCCGTCCACGTACTCCATGAGGAAGAAGCAGGCGCCGAGGACCGACGGGTCGTCGCAGCATGCGAGCACGCGCGCGTGAGGCACGTCCGTGTCGCGGAGCGCGGCGAGGACGCGGTACTCGCGCAGCATGCTCTCGTTCCGGCCCTCCGGGACCCGGAGCGGCGGGCGCCGCAGCGCCAGCCGGACCTCACCGCGACGGACCTCGAAGAGCTCGTTCGAGGCGCCGCCGGTGATGAAGCGGCACGCGACCGGCTCGCCGCGGCCGGGGAGCCCGCGCTCGTCCATCCAGCGCGCGAGCCGCTCGGGATCGACCAGCGCCGAGCCGCCGCTCACAAGTTCCCCACCTCCCGCTCGAGGTGCTCGGCGAAGCGCGCCCGCGCCTCGGCCACGCGCTCGGGCAGGAAGGCACGCGGCCACAGGCCCTCGTAGGGCCGGTACTGCTTGAGCACCTGCTTCGCGACCGTCACCTTGTGCACCTCGCTCGGCCCGTCGGCGATGCCCATCACGGGCACGGTCATCCACATGTGCGCGAGCGGCATCTCGTTCGAGCAGCCGAGCGCCCCGTGCACATGGAGGGCGCGGCGGACGACGTCGTGGAGGACCTCGGCGGTCTGGACCTTGACGGCGGCGATGTAGGTCCGCGCCGCGTCCTTGTGCCCCTTGTCGATGTGCCAGGCGGCGTACAGGACGAGCAGGCGGAACTGCTCGAGCTGGATGAAGGAGTCGGCGATCGCCTGCTGCACGAGCTGCTTCTCGGCGAGCGGGCCGCCCTGTGTCCGGCGGCTGAGCGCCCGCTCGCACATCATCTGGAGCGCCTGGCGCACCGTCGCCACGGTGCGCATCGCGTGATGGATGCGGCCGCCGCCGAGGCGGGTCTGTGCGATCAGGAAGCCCTGGCCCTCGCCGCCGAGGAGGTTCTCGCGCGGGACGCGCACGCCCTCGTAGCGGATGTAGGCGTGGTGGCCGTGGCCGAGCGGCTCGTGGCCGAGGCCCGCCAGGCGCACGATGTTCAAGCCCGGCGTGTCGCGCGGCACGAGGAACATCGACGCGCCCTGGTGGACCGGCACGTCGGGGTTCGTGATCGCCATCGCGATCAGGAACTCGGCCAGGTCGGCGTGGGAGGAGAAGTACTTCTCGCCGTCGATCACCCAGGAGTCGCCGTCGCGCACGGCCCGGCAGCGGAACTCCCGCGGGTCGGCGCCGCCCTGCGGCTCGGTCATGGAGAAGCAGGAGACGATGTCGCCGTCGAGGAGCGGCTGGAGGTACTTCCGCTTCTGCTCCTCGGTCCCGTAGTGCGCGAGGATCTCCGCGTTGCCCGAGTCGGGGGCCTGGCAGCCGAAGATGTTCGGCGCCCACATCGACCGGCCGAGGATCTCGTTCAGCAGCGCGAGCTTCACCTGGCCGTAGCCAGGGCCGCCGAGCTCGGGGCCGAGATGGCAGGCCCAGAGGCCGTGCTTCCTCACCTCTGCCTTCAGCGGATCGGTGATCTTCTTGTACACCGGGTTCCGCCGGTCGTAGGGCGCGGCGGTGTCCGGGAACGCGAGGTCGAGCGGCTCGACCTCCCGCCGCACGAACGCGTCCGCCCAGTCGAGCTTCTCCTGAAACTCGGGCTCCGTCTCGAAATCCCAGGCCATCAGCGTCGCTCCCCTTGGTGAGTTTGGGCCATCATCCTCCTTCTGCCACAATGACTGCCCGCTCGGGAACATCATTGACGCGCGCCCTCCGTCCGTCGCACAGTGCGCGCCATGTCCGAGCCGGTCGTGGACGCGGACGGCCACGTCTGCGAGCCGCCCGACCTCTGGACCACCCGCCTCCCGCCGCCCCTCCGTGAGCGTGCCATCCGGCTCCGCTGGAACCAGGACACCGGCTTCGACGAGGCCTGGGTCGAGGACTGGTGCATCACGGACCGCGGGCTGGTCGGCCTCGGCAACGCCGGCACCTCGTTCGCGGACCTCGGGCGCGGACGGCGCTACGTGGACGGCCACCCGGCCGGCTTCGACCCGCGCGAGCGGCTCGCGGTCCTCGACGCCGAGGGGATCGACGCCGCCGTCCTCTATCCCGGCCTGGCGCTCAGCCTCCCCGCCATTCACGACCCCGCGCTCGCCGTCGCCTCGTGCCGCGTCTACAACGACTGGATCGCCGAGTTCTGCTCCGCCGATCGGCGGCGCCTGTTCGGCGTCGCGGCCCTCCCGCTCCAGGATCCGGCCGCCGCCGTCGCCGAGGCGCGCCGGGCGGTGCGCGAGCTCGGCCTGCGCGGCGTCTTCTGCCGTCCGAACCCGCTCAATGAAACGCTCCGCCAGCTTCACGACGACGCTTTCGAGCCCGTGTGGGCGGCGCTCGCGGAGCTCGACGTGCCGCTCACGTTCCACCCGGCCGGGCTCTGGGACATGCCGGGCACGTCGCGCTCGATGGCCGGCCTCATGGCGCCCGGCACCCACCACGCCCTGATCCTCTTCTTCGACAACTACCTGACGCTCGCCAATCTCGTGTACGCGGGCGTGCTCGAGCGCCATCCGCGGCTCCGCGTCGGCGTCCTCGAATGCGGCGGCGGATGGATCGCGCACTGGATGGACCGGCTCGACGAGTTCGTCGAGAGCTACGGCTGGCAGCTCTCGCACCTCCGCCTCAAGCCGAGCGAGTACGTGCGCCGCCAGGCGTGGATCTCCTTCGATCCCGGCGAGCATACGATGGGCCCGCTCACACGCTTCCTCCCAGCCGACCACATGATCTGGGCGTCGGACTTCCCGCACAGCGACGCGAAGTACCCCGGTGTGGTCGCCGAGCTGCGCGAGCACACGGCCGACATGACACCCGCGGCGCGCGCGGATCTCTTCGGAGCGAGCGCGCTCCGGCTCTACGGTCTTCCCGCGCCCGCATGAGGTGGGACCTCGTCGTTCGCGGCGGACGCGTCGTCGACGGCACGGGCCTCCCGCCCTTCACCGCCGACGTGGCGGTGCGGGACGGGCGGATCGCGCGTGTCGGACGGGTGGACGGCCCGGCGCGGCGCACCCTCGACGCCGCGGGTGCCGTCGTCACCCCAGGGTTCATCGACGTGCACACGCACTACGACGCGCAGCTCGACTGGGATCCCGTGGCCTCGCCCGCGTCTTGGCACGGCGTGACCACCGTCCTCTGCGGCAACTGCGGCTTCACGCTCGCGCCGGCGCGGCCCGAGGACACGGGCTGGCTCGCGCAGATGCTGTCACGCGTCGAGGGCATGGCGGGCCCGGCGCTCGCGGCGGGCCTCCGCTGGGCGGGCGGCTCCTTCGGCGACTTCTGGCGGCGCGTCGAGGGCCGGCTGGGCGTGAACGCCGGCGGCTACGTCGGGCACTCGGCCGTGCGCCGCTGCGTGATGGGCGAGGCCGCCTCGGAGCGGCGCGCGACCGCGGCCGAGGTGGCGGCCATGCAGGACCTCGTGCGCGCCGCCCTGCGCGAGGGCGCGCTCGGCTTCTCCACCTCGCAGCTCGACATTCACGTGGCGCACGACGGCCGCGGGGTGCCCTCGAACCATGCGGCGCCCGACGAGGTGGTGGCCCTCGCCGGGGTGCTCGCCGAGTTCGGGCACGGCGCGATCGAGATCATCCCGCGCAGCTTCGTCGAGGGCATGAACGCCGCCGACCGCGAGCTCCTCCTCGCCTGCTACCGCGCCGCCGGGCGGCCGCTCGAGATCCAGACCCTCACGCCGCTCCTCCCCGCCTGCCCCGACGGCTGGGAGGCGAGCCTCGCCTTCGCGCACGAGGCGTGGCGCCAGGGCGCGCGCATCCATCCCATGCTCGCCACCAACCGGCTCGGCGCGCACCTGACCCTCGGCTCGACCTTCCTCTTCGACGAGCTGCCGAGCTTTCGCGAGACCTTGACGCTGCCACCCGCGGCGCGCGCGCGCCGCCTCCTCGAGCCGGCCGTGCGCGAGCGCATGCGGCGCGAGCTCGCCGATCCCACGGGGCGCGCCTTCGTCTTCGTGTGGGACGTGGTCTCGGTCGAGCGGGTGTGCGACCCGGCGCACCGCGCGTGGGTCGGTCGTGCCGTCCCCGATCTCGCCGCCGAGCGCGGGCAGGACCCGCTCGACTGTTTCCTCGATCTCTCGCTCGCCGAGGACCTGGAGACGCAGTTCGTGCTCGAGATGCCGCCGAGCGACTACTTCCGCGAGTGCACCGCGCGCCTGCTGCGCGATCCGATCGTCATGGCCGGCTCGAGCGACGGGGGCGCGCACCTCCTCTCCTTCACGGGCGCCGACTACCCGACGCGGCTGCTCAGTGAATGGGTGCCCGACGTCCTCCCGCTCGAGGAGGCGGTCCGCAAGCTGACCGGCGTGCCGGCGGCGGTGCACGGCCTTCGCGACCGCGGGGTCGTGCGCGAGGGCGCGTGGGCCGACCTGGTGATCGTCGACCTCGCGCGGCTTCGCGCCGGCGCGACCAGCCTGGTGCACGACTTCCCCGGTGGGAGCGGGCGGTTCGTGGTGGACGCGGAGGGCTACGTCGCGGTGGTCGTCAACGGCGAGGTGCTGCTCGAGAGCGGTCGGTGGACCGGGGCGACGCCCGGGCACGTCCTGCGGGCCGGGTGAGCGCGTCGGTCAGCGGCGTCGTCTGGGAATACGTCGGCACGGACCACAACCCCGCTGACTTCTGGACCGGCATCGCGTACGCGCCAGCCATGACCACCCGCGCATTTCGACGCGTCGCGCATCGACAGCTCGACGGCGACACGCTAGGGATCCGGGGCAGGTCGCGCACGGGTTGCGCCCCACGACGGGAGGCAAGACCATGCAGATGCTCCGTTCGCGCACGCTCGCTTTTGCACTCGGCCTCGTCGCAGGCGCCATTCCGACCGGGGCGAAGGCAACCTTCATCGACAGCAACCTGGCGGCCTCGGCCACGGCCCACCTGAACGGGGGTGGCTGTTATCCGACCCCGCTCGTTCCGGGCTTGCTCGACATGCTCACGCTGATCGATCCCGAGTGGGCGGCGGTCGACGTCGACTCGCACCTCCCGCCGCTCTCGGATCCGGTCACGATCCACGGGACGGTGGCCCTCGCCAAGGTCAACGAGGCGGGCGACTTCCCCGGCGACCACGTGACCGACGACGAGAACACCTTCATCACCGTCGACGCCGCCGACATGGGACTCGTGGGAACGGGCAACGTCCACCCGATGGAGGGCGTGGAGGCGGGCACCCTGGAGGTGGAGTGGGAGATCGGCAAGTACCCGCTGTTCGCGTGGCCGGGGACCGGCGACCGCCTCACCGGCGTCGGCCGCTGGATCTGGGACTGCGGGCACCCCAACCCCAACCCCGCGGGCTCCTGCTCCACCACCATCAGCCAGCCCTGCGCGATCGACAGCGACTGCGCCTCGCCCACCTGTGAGACCTGCGTCGGCGGTGAGACCTGCGTCGGTGTAACCTGGAACTACCACAGCGAGATGCACCCGCCGCAGGCGCTCGCCGTCACCCGCACCGGCGGGTACAGCTACTCGAAGCTGAACCGGCGCGCGGGCCGGCTCTCCACGCGCACGGACGTTTGGATCAGCCCGGATGGGGGCGGCGCCGGCGACCAGTGCTTCCTCACGCACCGCCCGAACCCGGTCGCCCTCCTCAGGCTCGAATGCTTCCCGCTCAGCCAGCCGCTCGCCAACGTGAACGCGAGCGACTTCGCCTTCGACATCACGCTGCCGCCGAAGCCCGCGGGCCAGACCCGGCCGCCACGCGTGCAGGTGTTCGACCAGACGCCGGCCGGCCTCCCCAAGCCCGCGGTCACCACCACGTGGATCCCTGGGGTCGTCGATACGATACACGCCGTCGTGAACATGACGACGCCCGTGGACGGCACCCTCCCGAGCATGGTCGGCAAGACGATCATCGCCCGCTGGATCAACGACCCGACGCCGATCACGCCCCTGCGCGTCAGGGTCACCGGCATCGAGATCCTGAACCCGCTCAAGGCCGTGACGCCCGCCCTCCCGGCCAGGCAGCGCTGCTCCGTGACCACCAGCCAGGACTGCAGCGTCACGCCGTGTCCCGTGGGGGAGACCTGCCTCACGTTGGGCGGTCCGACGCCGGGATGGCAGGTGTGGTTCGAGGTCAACGGCCACTGGCAGCAGCTCCCCGGGCTTTCGCGCGTGCAGACGCCGGGCACCATCCCCCAGAACCTCATCTACACCGTCGGAATACCGGCCGGCGGCACGCTTCACCTGCACGCGAGCGGCAAGAGTCTCGCGTGCCTCGAGGCGCAGCTCTACGGCCAGTCGATCGCGCGCGACCTCACGCTCTATGGCCTCACCGACGGCGCCACCTGTCTCACCGACGCCAGCAAGGACATCGGGCGGTTCGACATCTCGCTCAGCGGCCCCGACTTCGGCAGCGGCGGTAGCTCGATGGCCTACGTCACACCGAGCGTCGGCGGCGACGGGGGCACTTGCTCCATCACCACGACCCAGCTCTGCGTCACCGACGCCGACTGTCCGGGCGGTCCGAGCGACACGTGCGTGGTGACGGGTGGGTCCTACAAGCTGCACTATACAATCAGCAAACCCTGAGAGGACGGGAGAACATCATGCGCGCGCAGATGACGGCACTCGGTGTGGCGCTGGTGGCATTCCTGGCGACGTCGGACCCGGTGAGGGCGGTGACGATCGCCGATCTGCGGGCGAACCCCGACGCCTACGACCACCGGGTGGTCACCGTGATCGGCACGGTGGAAGTCACCCTTCCCGTCAACGGCGAGAGCGGCTACGAGCTGCGCGACGGGCCGGCGAAGGTCGACGTGCTGAGCCGCGGCAGCCCCCCCGCCGTGGGGGACCGTCTATCGGTGACCGGCACCGTCAAGGTGTTCCACGAGGGCGATCCGGGAGAAGCGGAGTCGCGGACCTTCCCGCCGTTCATCTTGGAGTCGTCCCGCGCGCCGGCGCCGTAGGCGACCCTCGTGCTCGGTGCGGCAGTCGTCGCGACCGCCCGCCCGCACCCGACAGTCGTTTATCCCGCCAACGCGTGCGTGAGCACCAAGCAGAAGGGGGCAGGCAACTTCTGCGAGGGCGTGCTCAAAGCCTGGGCCGGCTTTGAAGGAGACGGCAACGCCGGCAAGCGGGACGCGCAAGCGGATTCTGACTTGCGGGATCGAGATCGACCAAATGGATGAACGCTCTGTGAGCCTATCCCGCCGACTCACGGCTTGACCGTCGTCGTCTCGCTCGCCGTGTTGTTGCTCGTGTCGGGGTCGACCGGCGCGACCGCGGCGACTGACGCCGTGTTGGTGACCGTGCCATTCTTGGTCGGCCGGACGACGATCGCCACCGTCGCGGATCCGCCGTCCCCAATATCCCCCAGCGCACAGCTGACGGTCGTCCCTTTTGCGCTACAGCGCCCCTGGCTGGCCGTCGCGGACCTGAACCGAACGTTGCGGTCCAGCGTATCGGTGAGGCTGACACCGCGCGCAGGTTCGAAGCCGTTGTTACTCACCGTCACGGTGTAGGTGAGCAGGGCGCCGGCCACTACCGGGTCGGGGTTATCGGAGATCGTGACGGAGAGGTCGGCGCCGTGAGCGGCGCCGAGCGACCCCGAGACCGTGAGCGCCGGGTAGACGTTCACGTAGTAGCGCTTCTGCACGCCGCCGCTGCTGAGCTTGACGAGCATCCCGCGGGTGTCGATGTTCGAAGCATTCGGCTGGTCGGCGCCGTCGAAGTCCATGAAGTCGCCGTTGGCGTCCACGCGCCGGTCGCCGAACGCGCCGATTCTCGGCAGCGCCACGATCGTGCCGCTGTTCGGATGGCCAGGCTTGGGATCGAGTGCCGTCGAGCCCGGAGCGGCGAGCCAGATCGCGACCGCGTCGGTCGGGAAGTGACCCGGAGCACCCTGATCCGGATGATCCGGCGGTCCCACGTAGGCGTTCGTCAATGTGCCGTCCGCCTTGACGTACCGCCCCAGGCGGATCTCGGCGATGGGGTCGGGATTTGCGTCGAGCAGGTCGGTGAGCTTGTGGGCGAGGAGATTTGCTGCGGTCGGGCCGAGTGCCTCGTCCTCCAGCGCGTGGCTGTGATTGTGCGGATCGCTGGTGCAGTCCGTCGGCGTGAAGGATCCCGGCGTGTCGTACAGGAACGACCAGGGCGGCTTCTCGTAGCCGATCAGGTCGTCTCCGAGCCCGACCTGGAAGCGGTACTTCGCGCTG
>VBKJ01000035.1 GCA_005879795.1 Deltaproteobacteria bacterium | reverse complement strand
GTATCTGAGCGTGCCGCTCGCCAGCTGGGGGTTCCTGGTGGCGGCCCCCGACTTCCCGGGCATCAACCGAGCCGACTGCGACGCCGGGGCGCCGCCGGGGGACCTCTTCGGCGACCCCCTGCGCGACCTCGAGTTCCTGCGCGGAGCCTTCCACGATCGGAGCGGTCCGGCGCGCGCGCTGGCGCACCTCGTCCGTGGCGGGCGCGCGGGACTCGTCGGCCACTCGCTTGGCGGCTTCGCGGTCGTGCACGCGAGCCTCGCCGACCCGAGCCTGACCGCCGTGGTGGCGCTCGCAGCCCTTGCCGGGAGCGCGGACGGGCAAGCGTTCCACGGGCTCCGGCCGCGGCGCGCGGTGCTGGTCGCCGGCGGTACCTCGGACGCGACCATACCGTTTGACCTGATCCCGGCCCCGCTCTTCGCCGCGCTCCCGGCGCCCGCGTTCCTCGTGAAGATCGTCGGCGGCACGCACAGCGGCTTCACGGACATGGACAGCCGGCTCTCGGCCGGCCAGCTCGCCCGGCAGCAGGCGCTCACGCGGCGCTACGCGACGGCGTTCCTCGAGCGCTACCTGGCGCGCGATCGGCGCTTCGCCCGCTTCCTCACGCCAGGCGACGCCGCGGCGGAGGGGACGGACGTGGAGTTCACCGCGCGCGAGCAGTCTCGACGATAGGCCCTACCCGCGCGCCAGCCGCTCGAGCAGCGCCGCGTCGGTCGGGAACGCGAGCGGGGGCGGGGCGGCCGGGTCGAACCAGTCCACGGCCACGGCGTCGTCCCCGGCGACGGGGTGTACGGCGGGATCGGCGAGCGTCGCCGCGAACCAGACGCCGATGGTCGGCTTCTCCGGCTCGTGGAAGTTGGACGCGACCTGGACCGCCTCGCCGATCACGACCTCCACCCCGGCCTCCTCGCGCGCCTCGCGCGCCGCGGCCCCGCGCACGTCCTCGCCCCACTCGACGAAGCCGCACGGGAAGCACCACCGGCCGGCGCCGAACTGCCCGGGTGCCCGCTGGACGAGGAGCACGCGCCCCGCGGCGTCGCGGACCACGCAGGCCGCGCCCACGCCGGGGTTGGCGAAGAAGGTGAAGCCGCAGCCCGGGCAGCGCGGCCGCGGGATGCCGCCCCGCACGGCGCGCTCGAGCGCCGTCCGGCAGCGCGGGCACGCGACCCAGTCGTCGCCGGGCGAGGCCATCGGCCCGGACAGGATGGCGGAGCGCGCCGCCCCGGCGCAAGGACGCGTCCCGTTTACGCCCGTCCGCGTCATCGGCGCGGGCTCCTCTGGCACCGCAACCGGGTCAGCCCTTCTTGCCGGGCCTGGTACGCAGGGCCTCCTCGATCATCGTCCTGAACTCGCCGAATGAGCGCTCCCCCACCCGCTTCCCGTTGACGAAGAAGGTGGGCGTGGCGTCGACGTCGGCGGCGCGCCCGTCCCGCCTCTCGTTCGCGACCTGTTCCTGCACCTCCTGCGAGCTGAAGTCCTTCACCCAGCGCGGCACGTCGAGCCCGATCCTGCCGGCGTACTCGGTCAGCTTGTCGACACTCAGCTCGCGCTGGTTCTGGTAGAGGACGTCGTGCATCTCCCAGAACCTCCCCTGCTTGTCCGCTGCGATCGCCGCCTTGGCCGCGTCCAGGGCGTGGTCGTGGACCCCGATGAGCGGGAACTGCTTGTAGACGAGGTTCACGTCCTTCGGGTAAGCCTGCAGGACCTGCTTCACCAGGTCGCGCGAGTCGCCGCACGGCGGACACTGGAAGTCGGAGAACTCGACGATCGTGACCGGCGCGCTCTTCGGCCCCTTCACCGGCGAGGCGCCGACGAGGATGTCGTAGACCTTGTCGGGGTACGTCTTCACCTCGGGCGCTGCGGGGGCCGCCGCGGGCTGCGTCGCGGCCCCCTCGACGGAGCGATCCAGCCGTCCGAGCCTGAAGAGGATCTCCCGCTGATCGCGCTTGACGTCGTCGAGGTCCGGCGCGCTCGGGCCGCATGCCGGGAGCGCGGCGAGCGCCAGGCACCCGATGACGGCCTCCATCACGTGCATCGTCCTCTCCATCTCGGGACTCAATAGACCGCCCCGACGCGGGGGTGCAAACCGGACGCGCGGACCCAGCCGCGGCGCGGCGTTGCCGGCGCCGCGGCGCTCGACCCCTACCCCAGGTGCGCGCCGCCGTCGACGTAGAGCACGTGCCCGGTGACGAACCGGGAGTCGTCCGTCGCGAGGAAGAGCGCCACCGGCGCGATGTCCGTCTCCGGATCCCCGAGCCGCCCGATCGGCCGCGCCGCCATCGCTCTGGCGAAGCCCTCGGGGTCGCGCGCCGCGTAGTCCTGCCCGCGCCTGGTCCACGCGCCGGGCGCGATCGCGTTCGCCGTGATCCCCTGTCGGCCCCACTCGCGCGCGGCCGTGCGGGTGAGCGCCGCGATGCCGGCCTTGGCGGCATTGTACTCGCCGAGGCCCGCGTCGCCGCGGTCGGCGGCGAGGGAGACCATGTTGATGATGCGGCCCCAGCCGCGCGCCGCCATGTGCGGGCGGGCGGCGCACATCGCCCACCACGTACCCTTGACGCCGCTCGTCCACGACAGGTCGAACTGCTCGTCCGGGATCTGCTCGAGCGGCGCGCGCGCTCCGAAGCCGTGGGCGTTGTTCACGAGCACGTCCAGGCTTGCATAGCGGCGTACGCCTTCCTCGACCATGCGCTCGACGTCGGCCTTGCGCCCGACGTCGGCCACGATGGCGAGCGCCTCGCCGCCGGCGGTGCGGATCTCCTGCACCGTACGCTCCGCGCGGTGCTCCTTCAGCTCGGCGACGCACACCTTCGCCCCCTCGCGGGCAAGGACGAGCGCGATCCCCCGGCCGATCCCCTGGCCCGCGCCGGTGACGAGTGCGACCCTACCGTCGAGCCGGCCCATCGAGCGCGCCGGGCTCCTCGAGCCAGCGGTTGAGGGCCCACGTCCGCCATTCGTTGGTGAGGATCGTGTGCTCGACCGCCTGGCGCACGCGGCGCTGCACGTGGGCGCTCGTGCACACGCGCTGCATCAGCTCGAGCGCCTTGTCGCCGTGCTCCTGCTCGGCGTAGGCGTGCACCTCGAGGTCCTTCACGCGCACGCCGTAGTGCCGCTGGAGGCCCTCGTAGAGCGTCTTCGCGTAGCCGCTCATGCCCGCCACCCGCTCGCGCGCGTAGCCGAAGGCGGCGAGGCCCTCCTCGTAGGAGCGGCGTACGTAGTACAGCATGGTGTAGACGGAGCCGATCGTCTCCGGCATGGGCACGTAGGCGCGCAGCTCCTCGTCCGGGATGCCGAGCGCCCGCGTGTACTCGACCTTCATGAGGACGTGGTTCGGGTCGCGGAGGTACCCGCATTCGTCGGCGAAGTTCTGCGTCCAGTGGGCGTAGTGCTCGGAGTCCTCGAGCGTGAGCGCGTCGGTGTCGGGGGCGTTGGCGATGAGCAGCGGGAACTCGGGCGTCATCCAGAGCCCCAGGTAGTAGAGCTCCTTCGCGTAGCGCTTGACGATCTCCAGGCTCGCCCGGCCCTCGCCGATCGCGGGGATCACCTTGCTCTGCGAGTACGGATTGTGCTCGGCGATGAAGCGGTCGAGGCCGGCGAGGAACTCGCCCACGGGGAGCGCCCGCTCCTCGCGGCCGCGCTTGATGACGTCCTTGAAGGCGCCCGTCGTGGTCATCGGTATTCTTCGCTCGCGCTCATCAGTATTCCTCGCTCACGCTCATCAGTATTCCTCGCTCACGCTCGCCCGTTTGAACGGCTGCGGCGAATGTAGGAGCATCGCTGCGTGGGTGTCAACGGCCCGCTCCCGCTCGCCGGCGTCCGCATCCTCGCCTTCACGCAGCTCGGGGCGGGGCCGTACGGGCTCATGTTCCTCTCCGACCTGGGCGCCGAGATCATCAAGGTGGAGGACCCGACCACGGGCGGCGACGAGGCGCGCGCGGTCCCGCCCTTCAACGACCCGGCGGCGCGCGACGGGCTTTACTATCAGTCGCTCAACCGCGGCGCGCGCAGCATCACGCTGAATCTCCGCAGGCCCGAGGGCCCGGATCTGCTGCATCGCCTGGTCGCGCGCGTGGACGCCGTCTACAACAACATGCGCGGCGACCTGCCCGGGAAGCTCGGCCTCGACTACGCGGCGCTGAAGACCGCCAACCCGCGGGTCGTCTGCTGCTCGCTCTCCGCCTTCGGCCGCACGGGTCCGCGCGCCGGCGACCCCGGCTACGACTACCTCCTCCAGGCCTACGCGGGCTTCATGAGCGCCACCGGCGAGCCCGACGCGCCGCCCACCAAGTGCGGCGTGTCGATCGTCGACTTCTCGGGCGGCATCCTCTCCGCGCTGGCGCTCATGATCGGACTCCACCGGGCCCGCGCGACCGGCGTCGGCTGCGACCTCGACGTCTCGCTCCTCGACACGGCCATCTCGATGCTCAACTACATGGCCATCTGGACCCTCAACCGCGACTGGCGCCCGCAGCGCCTCCCCGAGGGCGCGCACCAGAGCCTCGTCCCCAGCCAGAGCTTCCAGACGCGCGACGGCTGGATCGTCATCATGTGCATGAAGGAGAAGTTCTGGGAGCGGCTGGTGGAGCGCATGGGCCTCCCGCATCTGCGCGAGGACGCGCGCTTCCGCACTTTCCCCGACCGGCTCGCCCATCGCGATGCGCTCCGCCCGATCCTGCGCGCGGAGTTCCTCCGCCACACGACGGCGGAGTGGATCGAGCGGCTCCGCGGCCACGTGCCGATCGCGCCCGTGTACGCGGTCGAGGAGGCGCTCGCCGACGAGCAGGTGCTGGCCCGGGAAATGGTGATCGCGGTCGAGCACCCGCGCCTCGGGCGGCTCCGCGAAGTCGGGTGTCCGATCAAGATCGACGGCGTCGCGCCGCGCTACGCGCCGGCGGCGCCGCTCGGAGCGGACACGGCGGCGGTGCTGGAGGAGGTCGGGATCGGCCCCGCCGAGTTCGAGGAGTTCCGGCGACGCGGCGTGGTGTAGCTCCCGCGTACCTGTAAGCTGGCGTTGTGGGGCAGCCCGGCGCTCTGTAAGCTTCGCACCATGGCCGTCGCCGTCCCTCCCGCCGGGACCGTGCCGGAGCGCTTGACCGTCGAGCGGTACTTCGCGCTCGTCGATGAGGGGGTGCTGCAGCCCGACGATCCGGTCGAGTTGCTGGAGGGGGTAATCGTTGCAATGGCGCCGTCGAATGCGCGGCACGCGTCGGCGACGACCCGGGTGGCCGATGCGTTTCGGGGAGCGGTGGGCAAGAGGGCGCTCGTGCGCGAGGAGAAATGCTTGATCCTGGGCCTCTACTCCGCGCCGGAGCCCGACGTCGCTCTGGTGCCCGGGCCGCACGAAGCCTACGACGATGCGGACCCGCGGACCGCGCTGCTCGTCGTCGAAGCGGCCGACTCCTCGCTCGTACAGGACCGGATCACCAAGGCGGCGATCTATGCGGGAGCGGGCATCCCCGAGTACTGGATCGTCAACCTGCGCGACGACCGCGTGGAGGCCTACCGGGGACCGGACCCGCAAGCGCGGCGTTACGCCGAGCAGCGTCGCGCCGTCCGCGGCGAGACGCTCGAGCTGGTTGCCTTCCCCGGCGTTCATATCGCCGTCGACGAGCTGTTGCCTCGCCGGGCGCGGTGAGCGCGGTTGACGCGCCGGCGCCCGCGCGGGCAAGTACGCTCGTGGATCTCGCCTTCACGCCCGCCGAGGAGTCCTTCCGCGCCGAGCTGCGCGAATGGCTCCGCGCGAACATCCCTCCTCCGGCCGAGCACGCGTCCCTCGCCGACGAGGTCGCCTTCCTGCGCGGCTGGCAGCGGCAGCTGCACGAGGGCCGCTGGGTCGGCATCCACTGGCCGCGCGAGTACGGTGGGCGCGGCGCCTCGGTCGTCGAGCACTACATCTTCCAGGAGGAGATCGCCGCCGCGCGCGCGCCCGAGATCATCAACCGGATCGGCGTGAACCTGGTCGGGCCGACGCTCGTCGCGCACGGCACCGAGGAGCAGAAGCGACGTTACCTCCCGGAGATCCTGCCCGCCGAGGAGCTCTGGTGCCAGCTCTTCTCCGAGCCCGGCGCCGGCTCGGACCTGACCGCGCTGCGCACGCGCGCCGAGCGCCGCGGCGACGGCTGGGTCGTCACCGGCCAGAAGGTGTGGACGAGCTACGCGCAGTTCGCGCGCTGGGGCATCCTGCTGGCGCGCACGGATGCGGCGGCGCCCAGGGCCAAGGGCATCAGCTACTTCATCTGCGACATGCAGGCGCCCGGCGTCACCGTGCGCCCGCTCCGCCAGTTGACGGGCAGCGAGGAGTTCAACGAGGTCTTCCTGGAGGACGTGCTCGTCCCGCGCGAGCATCTCGTCGGCCGGGAGAACGAGGGCTGGGCGATCGCCAGCACGACCCTCGCCCACGAGCGCGGCACCTCGCCCCGCCAGCTTGTCATGCACCGCATGCTGCTCGACGACCTGCTGCGCCTCGCGCGCGAGGGCGTCGACGGGCAGGCGGCGCGGCGCGCGGACCGGGTGCTGCGCCAGCGCCTCGCGCAGCACGCGATCGAGGTCGAGATCACGCGCCTCAACAACTGGCGCACGCTGACCCGCCTCCAGCGCCAGGAGCCGCTCGGCCCCGAGGCGAGCTTCGTCAAGCTCTTCTGGAGCGAGATGAGCCAGCGCATGCACGACACGCTGATGGAGCTGCTCGGCCCGGTCGGGCTCTGCTGGCAGCCCGGAGCGCACGCGGTCGCGGGCGGCCGCCTGGCACGCTCCTACCTCTACTACCGAGCCGCGTCGCTGTTCGCGGGGACGTCGGAGATCCAGCGCAACATCCTGGCCGAGCGCGTGCTCGGCCTGCCGCGCGCGCGCTGAGCGCGCGCCTTGACACCCCGCGGTCCGCGCGGGATAGCCGGGGCGTGCCCCGCATGCACGGGACGAAGACGGCGATGGACGCGCTCGCGGGGCGGCTCACCGCCGCGCGCGATCGGGGCGCGGCGCGATGACGGGCCCGCTCGCCGGCATCCGCGTGCTCGACCTGGGCACGCGCATCGGGGCGCCCTTCGCCGCCACGCTGCTCGCCGACCTGGGCGCCGAGGTGATCAAGGTCGAGCTGCCGGGGCAGGGCGACTTCATGCGCTCGATCGGGCCCTTCGTGGGTGACCACTCGCTCTTCTGGGCGGTCGAGGGGCGCGGGAAGAAGTCGATCACGTGCGATCTCCGCAAGCCCGCGGGCCAGACGCTGCTCAAGCGCCTCGTGCCGCTCGCCGACGTGGTGGTCGAGAACTTCCAGCCCGGGACGCTCGAGTCGTGGGGGCTCGGCTACGACGTCCTCTCGGCGCTCAACCCCGGCATCATCCTGACGCGCGTGTCGGTGTACGGGCAGACGGGGCCGTACCGCGACCGCCCGGGGCTCGACCGGAACGGCATCGCGCTCGGCGGCCTCCTCTACATCACCGGCTACCCCGACCGGCCGCCCGTCCGCCCGGGCGTCATCGTCTCCGACTACCTGACCGGCGTCTTCAACGCCTTCGCGATCGTCTCCGCCCTCTACGAGCGCGACCGGCGCGCGCGCGAGACGGGCGCGCCGCCGCGCGGGCAGTGGGTCGAGCTGTCGCTCTACGAGTCGATCCTCCGCATCATGGAGCACACGCTGGCGGCCTACGACCGCCTGGGCATCGTGCGCGAGCGCGAGGGCAACCGGCTCAGGAACTCCGCCCCGCTCGACAACTGGGAGACCAGGGACGGGAAGTACGTGTGTATCATCGCCGCCGGGGACGGGCTCTTCCCGCGCCTCGCGCGCGCCATGGGGCGCGAGGACCTGCTCGGCGATGCGCGCTTCACGACCATGGCCCGGCGCGCCGAGCACGCCGACGAGATCAACGCCATCGTGGCCGCCTGGTGCAAGGAGCGGACGGCGCGCGAGA
>VBKJ01000034.1:8044-10353 GCA_005879795.1 Deltaproteobacteria bacterium | reverse complement strand
CACTCGCCGTTATAGCCCTTGCCAATCGAGGAGACATAACTGGCGTCCTCGACGGTGATCATTAGGCCCGTGTATTCCGTGCCGGAATGCGCCTGCGTGTAGCCTAAGGCATACGGCACGAACAATAGCAGGGCGACCGCGACCGCGATCACGAATGCGCTGAACCATTCACGGCGCTTCGGGCAGCTTGCCTGCGTCACCTGCGTCGATGACATCACCGAGGTCCACCCGGGTGGGATGATCGAGGTCTGCGCCATCGGACACACGCGTCTTGATGGGCCAACGAGCCTCCCCCGGCTCGAAGGCCAGGGCCCTGAAGGCGGGCCAGAGAAGGGTAGCGACGAAGGCGAAGGCTGCTAACCGCCCAGCGGGTCCGTCCCAAGCTCCTGCCCTCCCTTCCGTGGTGCGCCGCGCATACCACAGGCCGTTACCGTCCTTCTAGGGAACGGAGCCAGCGGACGAACGCAGCGGATGGGAGAGTTCGCGGACTGCATTCCCGGCGTTCTTGACCCCGTGCCGCCGTTCGCGTTAGCAGCGGCACTGGCCAGATGGGCGACCTGACGAGACTTGCCCACCCCGACCTGAAGGCGATCACCGTCCTCCTCGCTTCGACCGCAACGTCGGAACGGGGCGGGCTGCCGTACCTCGACGCCGTGCTGCCCGCCGAGCACCGGCTCGCCGCCACCCGCGTGGTCCGCGACCTCGGTGCCCTGCCGCCCGATGCGATCCTCTATCTCCTCGCCCAGCCCCTCCTCGACCTTGCGAGCGATCACCTCCTGCGGGACCGCGCCCTCGCGACGCGGTACGAGGAGCGCTTCGAGGTCGAGGACAGTGACGAGTGGACCGCTGCCACGAGTAGAACCGCGAGGCTGACGCGATCACCGCCGCCCTCTTTCGCGCCCAGGGGGAGCCCGGCTTGGCGCGCCTCTACCTGACGGACCGGCGCGCCTTCGACCGCCGGATGGAGCGCGGCCGGCAGCATTCTTCGGGCCGCCGAGCGGCGCGCACGCCGCCTATCTGCGGTCGAAGGGGATTATCGACTGATCCGCCGCTGAGTCGCACAAGGCGCCCAGGCGCCTTTTCTAGCCCTTCTCTCCCGTCATCCAGCCCGTGGGTCCGCCTCATGCGCCAAAAACCCTGCACGGGTATTTGCAAATGCGTTCCGGGCTAGCCCCAGGATGGGTCCGTGCCCGCTTCGATCCGTCAGTGCCGCGTCACCGGCTCGATGAGCCCGGCGGGTGCGAGTTCCGCACAGCACTTGCGATCTCGTCCACGTCCTCGTCGGCCCGAACCCCTTGGCGATGTCGTCGGGGCGTGGTCGGGGTGAAGAAGGGGTTCAGCCAGGACAGCACGATCATGTGGAGGTCGGCTGGGCCAAAAAGGTTCCTCCTCCCGATAGGCCCGCTCCGAATCACCCGCTGAGCGACCCCAACCTTTTGGGCCCACTTGACGGCGGCACTACCGCAGCGGGAGACTTCGTCGCCCGAGTCCCAAGCAAGTGTTCCCGCCGCCGCGTTGGAGCGGACGTGAGCGGGTGGTCAGGCGGCACGCGAGCAGACGGAGGACGTCAGACCATGGCCGCTCGCAAGGTGCTCATCGGATTCGCGGTGCTGGCGCTCGCTGTCGATCTTCTGGCCCGGGTAGCAAATGCCTTTCCGCCGTGCGGTCCTAAGGCCTGCAGCGACGAGGCCGCCGCCAGCGGCCTCACGGACGATGCAGGAAGAGCATGCCTAAAGTCCCTCATTTTCGACTGCCACGCGGGTCTTTGCAGCTGCACGGGTGGATCACCTCCCTGCAGCTGTGTGTGTGGGGACGGCCTGTGCGGACCCTCCGAGGACTGTTCGACGTGCCCGGGGGACTGCGGACCGTGTCTCCCGACGACCACCACCACGACCACCGTACCCTGCCAGTTCAACGGCTCCTTCTGCTTCGGGTCGTGCGGTGGAAGTGAAACCTGCGTACTCGTGGACACCATCTTGAGGACGTGTGGCTGCGCCGCGTCTCCGACCTGTCAATCGAGCGCCTATCCCACGTGCGGGGGGAACTGCCCATCGGGGAGCGTCTGCCAGGCCGTCAGGGTGGGTGCCAGCACCGGGTGCCGCTGCGTCGTCGGGACGTCCACGTGTGCCTCGGGCACGGGCTCTGCTTGCACCCAGGGCTGCCAGATCGAGACGGTTTGCGGCACCGGTCGTTGTCCGCCGGGCGAGGTCTGCTTGGCAGTCTTCTTCGGAGACCCGAACCCCGTCTGCGGCTGCGTGCCGCCGTGATCGCCGGGCCGTTCCGGGTCTCGGGCTGCACCGTCTTCGGAT
>VBKJ01000034.1:0-7986 GCA_005879795.1 Deltaproteobacteria bacterium | reverse complement strand
GCGGGCTGGCGAGCGGGGGATCGGTAGGCGGCTTTTGACGGTGGCCCCTAGCAGTGACAATTGCTGAAGCCATGACCGCAACCGACCCTATGGACGGTGAAACACGCTACCGGCAGATGATGCGGGCGCGCATGAGAAGCCTCTTCGTGTCCGTGGAAGACCTCATCGAGTACAGCGGCGACATTCTGCAACCATGGCGGAAGAAGCCGGGGACGACCGAGCGGTCAGGAGGATGAGTGCCGTCTCGTAGTTGGAGTTTGCTCAGGAAACTGGGCGAACTGCGGGAAGATGAAATGCCGCGCGAGCATCGTGACCCAGAGAAGGTCGAACAGCTACGGAAGCGCTTCAAGGACAAGAGCGGCTGGATGCAGGTTCCGATGAAGAAGGTCATTGACGATGTTAGGCCGCTCTGGCGGACACCAGACGGCAAAGGAGAGGCCAACTTCGCACAGATGGTTGAAACGCTCCACCTCACCGGCGACCGCCACTCGCACGTCGGCGCGGGCGATACCCTCCGTTTTCTGGCCGGGGACCGAATCGCTCTCGGCCCCACTGATCACGCACCCGCGTGGGGACATCAGGCGATGATCATGGGTGGGTGGAGCCTGCTCAATACGACGGACCTCGCTATAAAAGTGTTGAAGCTCGTCCCCTTGCCCGCGTGGGAGGAAGTGTCTCAACGACTGGCCGCACTGTTCGCGACGGTGACAGAGTGTCAGACAGTCGGCGTTGCGGACACGGACCCTTGTCCATGCGGACGCGGCGGCACTTTCGGCACGTGCCACAAGAACTACCTCTCGTCGGAGTACGTCGCCAGCAGCTTTTGCCGCCGATCACGCCTTCGTGTATGCCGCGCCGGCAAGGAGGGGGTCGATGCCGAGACAGCGAAGCCTGGTGACGATAATTCGTGACCTGGCGCAGCAGGAGGTCCGCTCCGCGATCCAGTCGCTGCTCGGAAGCATCTCCGGCACGAAGCCGAAGAACGGTCGGCGCCGTCGTCGTCGCAGGCGTCGGCGTGGTCCTGGGCGTCCACCGGGATCGAAGAAGAAGGCGGCATGAGAGAGATGATGACGCGGACCCGCATGCCGTGCTAGCCAAAGGCGCGTGATCACCAGACCGGAGGAGATTCGCGCCAAGCTGGAGGCTGGGCGCACGGCAATCGCGGAACGGCTGCACCTTCTCGCTGACGAGATCGAGGCGCTCCCCCTCGAAGGCGCTACCGAGGCGCTCTCTTGGGTCGGGGACCAGATCGAGCGGCTGCTGCGCGAAGCCGACCGAATCCTCCGCGCTCAGGCTGGCCGCCGCGAGACGTGAACGTCCTTCACCGCGCCGGCTGCCTCGCAGCCTCCTCCCCGCCCTCCCCGCCGAGGTCGCGTTGGACCGCATCCCCGAACGCCTGGGCGAGATCGAGCGGCTGCTGCAAGTTCACCAGAGGGACGTGAGCAGATCGCCTAGCCACTCCGAGGCACGAGTCCCCAGGGAGAAGCCCAGGACCGCCCCAATGGCCGTCGCATAGACGACCGTCGTGCCCACTCGGACGCTGTCCAGCCACCATATCGACACGAGCACGCCGATGAGTGCCCCGATGATGCCGCCGCCGGCAGCGCTGCCCAATCGCTGAGGTTCCATGCCCTCATCGCCCTAATATCATCCGAGGCGAGGGATGGCAGGTCTGCTCGGAGCGCCAGAGGAGAGCGAAGCCGTCGGCTCGCTGTGCAACTTGGGCACGCTCGTCCCCGGCCTCGCCGCCGAGGTCGAGGTGGACCGCCTCCCCGAACTCCTCGGGGAGCCCAGAGCAGCTACGGGCGATTCCTTGGGCGCGGCTGGCGTTGCGGATCAACCGGCCCAGCCCAGGCGAGGACCGACTTCTCGTGACCGCCGATGCGGCGTCCCGCCTCGGCGTCTCGAAGGGCTGGCTCTAGCGGAACAGCGGCCGGCTGTCCTTCACCGCGCGGGTGCCCGAAAGGGCACTCCGCTACAGCGCCAAGGGTATCGACCGCTGGATCGCGAGCCGGGTCGGCGGGCGGGGTCGCGCAGTGCATGCCGGTCTGCGTGCCCGTGCGCGACATGTAGAAGATGCCCGTCCCGGGGACGCCGATGGTGCGGGTCACCGACCTACGGCTACAAGCCCGTACTACTCGGCCTGAGCCGTCGTCGTCGTTGAGGTCGTCGTGGGGTTGTTCCCAACGTGGTGGACGTCATGGATGGACAGGTAAACGGCGCACAGGTGAATGCGCAGCTGACCAGCCCCACGTCGCACTGGGCGATGCGGAGCGCGTCTCCGATGTTGCAGGCGCCGTCGCCATTGACGTCGCAGACTACGGGGTGACTGAAGGGCGTCAACCCGCACTGCCGGAGCCCCACGTCGAACTGCGCCACGAGCAGCGCGTCCCCGATGTTGACCAGTCTGTCACTGCTGACATCCCCACACGGGGGCGGGTCGCGGATGATGTCCGTCACGGGGTGAAGTTCGATCCCGTTCGGTGCGGCGCCCGTCTGCCCGTGCAGGAAGTCGAAGAAGCCCACGCCCTGGACGAGGATCGGAATCGGCGGGCTCGGCATCTTCCAGCTTCGGGTCGCCACGAGCCGCGCATCGAATTGCGCGCGCGCGTGGGCGATCGCGGTTGCGAAGAGGCTCGTGGAATCGACGCAGGCCGGGTCGATGACCTCCACGATCATCATGTTGCCGGCGGTATCGTCGATGAATGAGATGATAGTCGCAGTCGTCTTCGTGCTTGTAGGCAGTGAGGAGGACGTCGAGCAGGAATTGCGTCGTCTCCGTCGGTTGCACGCGGCCGTTGTCCGGCAACGAAGCAGGGGCCGGCAGCGAGGCAAGATAGGAGATCGTCGCGGCGGTACTGCGGGTCAAGTCCACGAGGCCAGCGTCTGGGTCAGTCCCCGTCTTGACCGACCAACGCTCGACGCCGCATGTGCACGCGAGGCACGACGTCGGGCCGCCCACAAACAGCGCGAGCGCCAGCGCGGCGAGCAGGGAAAGGTAGGAGGTTGGGCGTCGGCGGGCCAACGCGCAACGTTACGATGCCTCGCGTACAGCCGACAAGGAAAACCGATGCGCCATGGAGGCCCCGTGCGTCGGTGGCCTGACCTGGAGGGCGACGGCCCGTGACCAGCCTGGAGGACGAGCGGTGGAAGCGGACGCAGCCCTTTCTTGGGGCGACGGGCTGGCCCTAACCGCCGACCGAGACGTGCTCGCACACGAGGCTGAACCCTCGCGTGCGCCGAATCACCTGCCCTCGCGCCACGACGACGGCACAGCGACAGCGGAACTCCACGAGGTAGACCTCTTGCTCGCCGGGACTGAGGAGCTTCATTCTCGCTTCGGAAAGGAGGGCCGAATGGCTCCGGCTCAATTCGGCGGCGCGCGACGTTAAAGGCATGGAACACTAGCGGTTTCGGGATATTGGTAAGTTTCCCGCTCCAAGCCCTCCTCACGAAATATCACGTCACCCCCCTCTTTTGAGGGGCGAAAAGTCAAACTGTAATATCTTTCGATAGCGCAGCGAGTAGGAGCACGAGGAAGGCGGTGAGCGTCGTGAACTCCCTCTAGGGAGGGGTGGAAGTATGCATGGCCCGCGTACTCGGGATCGGGGTGGCCGAAAGGATTCCAAGGGGTCCAGTGATCCATAAGCTAGCAGCTTCGCGCGTCTCTTCGTGCCGCCCTCGTCGTGCGCTTACCCTTCGCCCGTCCCGCGCTCGTGAAGAACGGTCGGGGGTCGATCGCATCGCCGCTCCACCACCGCCCGTGGCTCGGGCGCACCATCACCTGGAAGTGCAGATGCGGCTCGCGCCGATGAGCGTCGCCAGTCGTGCCGACGTATATCGTGAGCCCACCCTTGCGGTTCTGCTGCAGTCGGAGCACACGCCCGTCGTCAGCGGACAGGACAGGTGTTCCGCGTGGTGCGGGGATGTCGACGGCGCCGTGGATACGGGCTCCGCTGCGCAGGGCTCGAAAGTTGTCGGGTACTTGATCTGGCGCCACGCCCGCGACGGGCACCATGAGCTGCCGCGCGCGGAGCGCACTGTCGAGGGTCGGCTCGCCTCCTGGGAGCGAGCACCCCGCGACCTGAAATGCAACGAGCGCCAGCGAGCCCCATCCGCTCCATCGCCCGTTCATCTCACCGCCGCTTTCGCGATCGCCTCGGTCCGAGTGCCTCGCCGCTTCGGCTATCACTCGCACTTCGCTTCCGCCGGAGGCGTGGGTTTCGCGGGCGGCACATCAATCTCCGGCGGTTCGCGCAACCCGTTCTGGAACTGCCGCATGGCCTTCCCGAGATCGCCCATCATCTCGGGCAGACGGCCCGGGCCGAAGACCAGCAACACGACCACGAAACCGACGAGCAGTTCGCCCACGCCCATGCCGAACATGGGAACCCAGCATAGGAGCGCGCCGTGTGAGCCGCAACGCTCCCTGCCAGACCTTGCTTCCCGTCCTCCAGCCGAAGGGCGAGATGGATCGCATCCCCGAAGTCCTGGGCGGGATCGAGATGGCGCCCCGCCTTGGTGACGGGTTTCAGCCTCAGTCGCCGCCGGTCAGCGTGTCGAGCAGGCCCGTGACGAATCTGTCCACTTGGTCCTCGACCGCCGCCTGATCGCGGGTCGTGGCACAGCCACCCTTCAACTCGGCCTTGGCGAACGCCACCACGAAACGATCATCGGCGGCCAGGAGGCAGTTGGAGGCGACGCGCTTTCCCTCCATGACCGCCTTCTCGTGGCAGCGGAGCTTCGCCGCTGCTTTCTTGTTCGCCGCTTTCAGCTTCGCGACCGCGCACTTCTCGGCCCGTGTCGCCGCTGCGTCCACCCCTCGCACGCCCGCGAGCACGCTCAAGGCCACGCTGACAACGACCAGCAGTATCCGTCCCATCACACCTCCTACGGTTTCGTCGCCCGGGCCAGATACCACCACGTCGGCTAGCCAGCAACGCAGGTAGTGCTTCCTCGTCTCGTCCTGGGGGGCCTTGCCCTGGCGAGCCGCCTTGAGGTAGGCAGGCTGTCGTTTCAGGAGGCCGCCATGACCGTGAGTGATGTTGGTCGTGAAGGCGTGCGCCTCGTCTCGGGGCTTACCGGCGTAGCGATCTCGGTGCCCGTCGTTGCCGGATTCGTCCTGCTCGGGGCTGCCGTGCTCGTCGGTCGGTCGCTCCTCGACGTGGGGCGCAAGCTGCTCGAAACGAAACCGAGAGCACGAGGGCCGCTCAAAGCCGCATAGGAGAGGCGGCCGTCCCCGGCCGTCCCGCCGCCGGGCTTACTACGAGACGACGAAGGGTGAGGATGCCGTCGTCCCTTATGCCCGCGCGAAGAACAGTGACCGTGCCTTCTCTTCGCATCCCCTACGCAAAGAGCCGATGGAGGTGTCCATGCCGCAATGCGGGGAGATCGTGGTCGAACGCCTGACCGGCAACCGGGCGATGGTGATCCGTGGGCTGAGCCCCGAGGAAGTAACCTGCCGCTTCGGGGACGGCCGGCTAGAGGATCGCTTCACGTTCGAGCTTGAGCCCCTGCTGTCTCTACGTGATCCTCGGGGCGGGGGTCGATTTGTTCCGCTCGGCTCGCTGGTGTGGCTCTTCCTCTCGGGCTTCGTGAGCCGATGGTTCCGGCAAGGCGCGCCGGCCTCCGTAACCGACCGCCTCCGGCTCGTGCAGCCGTCTGATTCTTCTCCTAGTTCCCTCGCCGTCTGAGACCGGCGCCCTGGCTGGAAGACGAAGGCGGCCTGATGGCGAAAGCCGACGAACCCTGGACGCAATTGGCGACCCGCATCCCGAAGGAGCTTCACCGCCGGCTCAAGCTGTACTGCGTGACACACGAGGTCGCCGTGCAGGACTTCGTGACCCAGGCGATTGAGGAGGAGCTCGGGCGGAAGACGAGGCCGAAGAAATCGGCGTAGTAGCCAGGGACGTGCATCTCTTGCCAACCGGGGGACGGCGGCGTAGACGGCTGCGTCGAACGACACGGCGGTGGGGGTATGCGAGGTGGGCTCAATCGTTTCGTCTCAATCGCGTTCCTGTCCTGCCTGATCGCGTGCTCGCCACAGAGGAGGCCCGAACCCGACCGGCCGACGCGCGCTGCCGTCGCGCCTCCGGCGAGCAGCCCGCTCGCCAAGGTCGAAGTCGGCATGACGCCGCGCGAGGTGGAAAACCTCCTCGGCCCGCCGACTGACGAAAACCAGTTACATCACCGGCAAGGCGTTCATCCCCTTTTACTTCGGGCGGGACCGCTGGCGCCGAGCGTACTTCTATCGCGGGCTCGGACGGGTTGTCTTCGCGGGCGGCGGCGGGTTCAGCATGAACGCTCACGTCGAGAGGGTCGAATACGACCCGAACGAGCCGGGCCGCGCTCGGTAAGTCCCGCAACGGGAGTGCCCGCCCTCGTGCTATCGTGTTACCTGAAGGGAGCGCTGTCGCAGCGATAACGTGGCGATCACTCTACCTTACCGCTTCGACACCAGCAGCGTTTGGCGCACGTTTCGCGACAGTGGACGACGGCGCTCGGCCTCACGCTGATGGAACTGGTCGTGTTCGTCTTCACCCAGCTGTTCATCAGATTTCAGACGGGCTCCGTCGGTACCCTCTCGTCCGATCGCGTGGTGATCGAACCGAACGCACTTCTCGGCATCGCGCTTCCCGGGCCGAAAGGTATGTACACGCTGGACCGTTTCTCCGCCCTGCGCGTGGAATTCAGGTCCGGCCCCGCGCGGCCGGACGTTCAGGGTGGTGGGCCGAACGAACTGGTGTGGCTGGTCGGCAAGCCCGGGACGCCGGACATCGTGCTCGCGCTGACCGAGGACGGAGCCGGCCGTACGGTGGGGCGGGAATTCGGCGCGCTCCTCAAGCTGCCTGCCCGTGGAAGAGGTGGGGGCGCCGAAAGAGAGGGCGTAGGAAACCCAAACGGCCTAGTTGACAGAATCCTCAATATCAGACGTTGCCCCGCGCCTCTCGTGCGCCTTCCTACTCTTCCCCGTGTGACGCTACGCCGCGGACAAGCGGGTGGTCAGCCGACAAGGGGGTGGTCAAGGGAAATCGTGGGCCGCGGAGTCGGTCGGATGCCTCCCACGGACGCAGAGGGGCGGGCGCCGGGCGGCGCGAGATGGGGGCGCGCGGACGTGGAGCTCATCCCGGCGGCGCATAGAGCAGTCAGCCTTCGCCGAGGGCGGGCGGCGGGCGCGGCTGCGGGACCTCGGTGGGCAATCCGAGGTACGCGAGAATCGTCCGGATGACGGACGGGTCCTCGATGGTCGCGATGAGCTGCATTCGGCCACCGCACCGCGGGCAGGCGAGGACGTCGATCTCGAATGCCCGGCGCATCAGATCGGCCCACGCCCAGTACCGTCGGTCCTTGCTTACCGTTGCGGGCTCGTCGCGCCTGGCCGCGGAGGGCTCCAGTTGCTCCGGCTCCGGGCTGCCGTAGGCCACGATCAGCTCCCGCCGAGCGGCGTGCGGGGCGAGCACGCCGTGATAGACGACGAGATTGATCCGGGGGCGTGGCGTCAGGGCGGCGAGCTTCTCGAGGAGTTCGAGCGGCTCGAAGAGGAGGTGCGTCGTGCCGTCGTGCCACTCGGCCTTCAACGTGACGAGGACGCGGCCGTCGGGCGTGAGCGCGAGCCGCTCTTGCGCAATCGGTGGGCGGAGCAGGTAGCGGCAGAGGTGCTCGAGCCGCGCGCGGTCGCCCGCCGGCGCCGAAACGTCGGCGTGCAAGTCGAATCCGTCCAGGTGCGCCTGGCGCGGTCCGCGCGAGGTGATCCACGGCGCGTCGGGATCGCGGCCGAGCCGTAGGACGCGGCGTCCCGCGCGCGCGCCGAGGGCGACACGCCCCTGCACCGACGCGCTCGCCACGGTGGCCAGCGCGACGGATTGCTCGGCGAGCGGATCGGGCGGCAGATCGCGCCCCTCCTCCGCCTCCAGGCCGCGGCGACGCAGGAGCCGGCGGACCCGCGTGGCTACCGTGGCGAGGACGCGCGCGACCTCCTCGTCCGTC
>VBKJ01000033.1 GCA_005879795.1 Deltaproteobacteria bacterium | reverse complement strand
CCGCGCTGAGGGACACGATCGCCGCCATGGCCGGCGATCCCAAGGTGGCCGGATTCTACCTCTCGGACGAGCCCGACCCGCACGCCTGCCCGACCGCCCCGGACCAGCATCGCGCGCGCTCCGCGCTGATCCACGGCTTGGACCCTGGCAAGCTGACCGTGATGACCATGGACTCCAACTCCGGCCAGGCCAGCCTCGACCAGGTCCCCCTGTGGGTTGGGGCGGCCGACTACGTGTGTCTGGATCCATATCCCTGCCGCTGGAACCAGCCGTGCCAGTACTCATGGATCGACGCGATCATCGCCGCGGCGAACCAGGCCGGGCTCTCCTACTGGGGGGTGGTGCAGGCGTTCGCCGACTCGGAGTGGCGCTGGCCCACAGCTCGCGAGTTGCGCCACATGCTCTCCCAGTGGGCCGGCTCCCGCCAGTCGGGGTACGGGGTGTTCGCCTGGACCTGGGATGGGGGCACCCTCGCCGGGCGGCCCCGTCTGCTCCGGGCGCTCACGCACTTCAACCGAAGAGGCGCCCGCCCCGCGCGCCGGCGCAACACGTGAAGGGGCATCCCGGGTCCGCCGCCGCAGGCTCCGCCGCCAACGGGACGACGGCGTCGAGCGAGGGTGACCTTGGTGGCACTCACGCCCACGGGGCGGCGCCGCGCGGGTCGCGCAGCAATCGGCGCGCGACGGAGCGGCCCGCATCCCGGCACGCCTCAAGGCGGGAGGGAACCCTGCCGATAGCGAGAGGTGCGCGACCTGTCGCCCGCGGGCGGGCAAGTGCATGTCCTTTCGGGTGAAGCTTCGGTCCTCCTCCGCTACGGCGTGGCGCTGCTGGCGACCGCCGTGGCCTTCGGGGCCTCTCTTCTCCTCTGGCCGCTGATCGACCCGAACGGCTTCGCCCTCTTCTGCGCTGCGGTGATGGTGACCGCCTCGTACGGCGGCCTGGGGCCGGGACTCCTGGCCACCGCCCTCGCCACCTACGCGGGCGCCTACCTGCTCGCGTCCTCCGCGCAGTCCCCGGGATTCGGACCGCACGACGCCGTGCGCCTTGCGCTGTTCATGTGGGCAGCGCTCTTGATCAGCGCCCTCAACACGCGGCGGAAGCGGGCCGAACGGGAGCGTGAGCGGATCCTCGAGCGCGCCGAGGGCGAGCGTGGCCGTCTCGAGGCGGTGCTGCAGCAGATGCCCGCGGGCGTCGTGATGGTCGACGCCGCCACGGGCGGGGTTCTCCTCAGCAACCGGCAGGTCGAAGGCATCCTCCGCCGTCCCCTCCCGCCAGGCCTGAGCCGATACGACCAGCTCCAGGGGTTTCACCCCGACGGCCGCGCGTACCGGGCCGAGGAGTGGCCGCTCGCGCGCGCGATCCGCAGCGGGGAGGTGGTGGCGGGCGAGGAGATCGACTTCGTGCGGGGCGACGGCGTGCGCGCGACCCTCTTCACCAGCGCCACGCCCATCCGCGACCGCGAGGGCCGCATCATGGCGGGCGTGGCTGCCTTCTACGACGTCACCGAGCGCAAGCGGATCGAGCGGGAGAGGGCCGAGCTGCTGGCGCGCGAGCAGGTCGCCCGCGCCGCGGCGGAGGTCGAGGGGTGCCGCGCCGCCTTCCTCGCCGAGGCGAGCTCCGTGCTCGCAGGCTCGCTCGACTACCAGACCACGCTCGCGAGCGTCGCGCGCCTGGCGGTGCCGTTCCTCGCCGACTGGTGCACGGTCGACATGCTCGAGCCGGACGGCGGGCTCCGCCGGATCGCCGTGGCGCATCATCCGGCGCACGGGGAGCTCGCCGACGTGCTGGCCACCTGCCCGCCGGACCCGCGCGGGATCCACCCGCGAACGAAGGTGGTGCGGACGGGGCGGTCGGAGCTGGTCCCCGAGGTGACCGACGAGGCGCTGGTCGCCGTCGCCGCCGGCCCCGAGCAGCTCGCGGTCATGCGCCAGCTCGGGTACCGCTCGGCCATGATCGTGCCGCTCGTGGCGCGGGGGCAGTCGCTCGGCGCGATGACGTTCGTCACGTCGGTGTCCGCTCGCCGCTACGACCGCGACGATCTCGCCGTCGCCGAGGAGCTGGCGCGCCGCGCGGCGCTGGCGGTCGACAACACTCGCCTCTACCGCAGGGCGCAGGAGGCCAACCGCATCAAGGACGAGTTCCTGATGACCCTGTCGCACGAGCTGCGCACGCCGCTCAGCGCGGTCGTGGTCTGGGCGCGCCTGCTCGGGACGGGCAAGCTCGACGCGACGAAGGCGCCCCGCGCGCTCGCGGCGATCGAGCGGTGTACCGAGTCGCTCGCCCGGATGATCGAGGACCTGACCGATGTCTCGCGCATCGTCGCCGGCAAGCTGCGCCTGAAGGCCGGACCGGTGGACCTGAGGCAGGTCGTCGCCGCCGCCATCGTGGCCGTCCGCCCGGCGGCGGAGGCGAAGGGCATCCGGCTCAAGTCCGCCCTCTTCAGCGCCCCACGCCAGGTGTGGGGCGACGCCGGCCGCTTGCAGCAGGTGGTCTGGAACCTTCTCTCGAACGCGATCAAGTTCACGCCGGAGGGCGGCCGCGTCGAGGTCCGGCTCGGTCTGGCGGACGCGCGCGCGCAGATCGTCGTGAGCGACAGCGGCAACGGTATTCGCCCCGACTTCCTCCCCCTCGTCTTCGAACGCTTCCGCCAGGCCGACAGCGCCACCACGCGCACGCACGGCGGCCTCGGGCTCGGGCTCGCCATCGTGCGTCAGCTGGTCGAGCTGCACGGCGGAACGGTGCGCGCCGAGAGCCCCGGGGAAGGGCAGGGTGCCACTTTCACGGTGAGCCTGCCGATCCCGACCGCTCGGCTCGCCGGCGCGCCCGGACACGAGCAGCCGGGCCGGGGGGACGCGCCGTCGCTCGAGGGCCTGAGCGTGCTGGTGGTCGACGACGAGGCCGACGCGCGGGAGTGGCTCACGGTCGTCCTCGAGCAGTGCGGCGCCGTCGTGACCGCGGTCGCCTCGGCGCGCGAGGCGCTCGGCGCGCTCGAGCTCGGGCGGCCCGACATCCTGGTGAGCGACATCGGGATGCCCGGGGAGGACGGCTACTCGCTCATCGAGAAGGTGCGCGCGCTCGATGCCCGGCACGGGCGGCGGATCCCGGCCGTGGCGCTCACGGCGTATGCGGGGCCGGAGGACCGTCAGCGGGCCCTCTCCGCAGGCTACGAGCTGCACGTGCCCAAGCCGGTCGCGCCCGAGGACCTGGTCACGGCGCTGGCGGCCCTGAGCGGCCGGAGCGCGGCGTGACCGAGCGCCCGTCCGCTCGCCGGGCCGGCCCCGGCGCTCGGGCCGGGGATTCGCGGGCGGAGCCCGCCGGCGTAGCTCACGCCGAGGCCCGCCGCGCCTCTGGCCCGAGGCTCCGCGCGAGCGCCGCCGCCAGACGCTCGGCCTCGCGCGGGAGGAGGGTGGCGATCGTCACGCGCACGGATCCTCGATCGCGATCCGGTCCCCCGGCCGGAGGTGGGCCTGCAGCACGCGCTCGATCCCGTCGAGCGCGCCGCTCGTGACCGCGAGGGCGCCCCGCGGGAGCCCCTCCGCCTCGAGCTGGCGGGCAGCGAGCGCGAGGAGCGCCGGGCGGTTGGCGGCCTCGCCGTACAGGCCCGAGCGCCGGGGCAGGCGGCCGAGCGCGCGGTGGAGCGGCGGGAGGAGCGCGAGGTCCGGGTTGCCGAGCGAGAGGTCGCGCAGGTGCGGCGGGGCGGGGGCGAGCGGCCGAACGGAGAGCGGCGGCCGCGGGCTGATGCGCGTGCCATTCCGGAACGGCGTCCCGGTCGCGGTCGAACCCCTGTCGACCTGGGAGCGGGTCAGGCTATAGGGGGACGCATGTCGACCCCCGTCATCATCGAGGCCGCGATCAACGGGGTGACCGCCCCGGAGCGGAACCCCTCGGTCCCGCGCTCGCCCGCGGAGATCGCTGCCGACGCCGTGCGCTGCCTCGCCGCCGGCGCGGCCATCGTCCACAGCCACAACGCGGAGTTCGCGCTCGACGGCGCGCGCGCCGCGGAGCTCTACCTCGAGGCCTGGCGACCGGTCCTGCGGGAGCGCCCCGACGCGATCCTCTATCCCACCGCCGGGGCGGGGGCGACGATCGCGGACCGCTACGCCCACGAGGTACTGCTCGCGGAGGCCGGGGTGCTGCGCATGGGCCTCGTCGACCCCGGCTCGGTGAACCTGGGCGGGGCGGACGAGCTCGGGCTCCCCCTGCCCATGGACTACGTCTACGTCAACTCCTATCGCGACATCCTCCACCAGGTCGAGCTCTGCGCGCGCTACCGGCTCGGCCCGAGCGTCTCCATCTTCGAGCCGGGCTTCCTGCGCGTCGCGCTCGCGTTCCAGCGAGCGCGCCGGATGCCTCGCGGCGCGCTCGTCAAGCTCTACTTCGGCGGGGACGAGGGGTACCTCGGGGGGACGGGCGTGACCTTCGGCCTCCCGCCCACCGCGCCCAGCCTGGAGGCCTACCTCGCCATGCTCGAGGGATGCGACCTCCCCTGGTCGGTCGCGGTGCTGGGCGGGGACGTGATCGCCTCGGGGCTCGCGCGCCTGGCGCTCGAGCGCGGCGGCCACCTGCGGGTCGGCCTCGAGGACCATGCGGGGCCGCGCCGCCCGACCAACGAGGAGCTGGTGCGCGAGGCGGCCGCGCTGGCCCGCGCGACGGGGCGGCGGGTGGCGAGCTGCGCGGAGGCCGCCCGCATCCTCGGGCTGCCGCAGTGAAGATGTCCGCCCCGCGCCGCTACAGCGTGGTCGTCGCCAAGGACTACCTCAAGTTCGCGGCGGCGCACTTCATCGCCTACCCGGGCTTCCGCGAGCCGCTCCACGGCCACAACTACCAGGTGTCGGTCCGGGTGGAGGCGGACCTCGGGCCCGACGGCTACGTGCTCGACTTCGGCCTGGTGAAGCGCGTGGCGAAGGCCCTCTGCGAGGAGCTCGACGAGCGCGTGCTGCTGCCCGAGCGGAGCGACTGCCTCATCCTCACGCGCACCGAGGACGCGGTCGAGGTGAGGACGGAGGCGGGGCATCGCTTCCGCTTCCCGGCCGCCGATGTCCGCCTGCTGCCGATCGCGCACAGCTCGGCCGAGGAGCTGGCGGCCTATCTGCTCGCGCGGCTGCGCAAGGCGCTGCGCGGCGAGGCCGGCGGGCGCGGGCTCGCCGCGCTCGAGGTGGGAGTGGCGGAGGCACCGGGGCAGGCCGCCTACTGCCGCGAGACGTGCTGAGGCGGCTCGTCCCGCTCCTGGCGCTCGCGGCCGGCTGCGGCCCGACGCTCCCCGATGCGGACGCGCCCGGGGCGCGCGTGCTCCGCGAGCGCTGCGTGGGCTGCCACCGGCTCTACGCGCCCGGCAGCATGACGCTCGCGATGTGGAAGGTGCAGACCGGGCGCATGCGCGAGGAGTTCGCGCGCCGCGGCATGCCCTGGCTCACGCCCGACGAGGAACGCGCGCTCCTCGACTACCTCGCGGCGCACGCCGGGCGGTCGTAGGCGCGCGACGGCCCCCGCTTGCATGAGGCGGCCGGTCGGCTATTCGCCAACGAGACGAGCCGCCACGGCCGAACCAGGGGAGGACCAACGCATGAAGGTGTATGATTTCGTCGGCGCGCCGAACCCGAAGAAGCTGCGCGTCTATCTCGCCGAGAAGGGGCTCCGCATCCCCTTCGAGCCCGTCAACATCGTGACCGGGGACAACCGGAAGCCCGAGTTCCTCAAGAAGAACCCGATGGGCGGGCTCCCCGTCCTCGAGCTGGACGACGGGAGCTGCCTCAGCGAATCGCTCGCCATCATGGAGTACCTGGAGGAGCTCCACCCCGCGCCGCCCATGATCGGAACGACGCCACGCGATCGGGCGCGCGTGCGTGAGCTCGAGCGCATCGCGGAGCTCGGCATCCTGAGCTCCGTCGGCCAGTACTTCCAGAACACGCACCCGTTCATGGCGAGCCGGTTCAAGCAGTCGCCGGAGGCGGCCGAGAACGCGAAGACGCGCCTCGCCGCGAACCTGAAGGTCCTCGATGCGGCCATGGGCGCGAAGCCGTTCGTCGCCGGCGAGCGGCCGACGATCGCCGACTGCACGTTCTTCGCCGCGCTCGAGTTCGCCGAGTTCTCCCAGGCGCCGATCGACCCGGCGTGCAAGAACGTGGCGCGCTGGTACCGGGCGTTCAAGGAGCGGCCGAGCGCGGCGGCGTAGGACGGCGGCGTTTCGCGCCGGCTGGTGCCACCTCCAGCGCTTTGCGACGACGCAGACCGGCCCGGTAGCCTAACCCCGCCGAGCGAGCGCCGCTCCCGGGGGACGAAAACCTGGATTGCGGAGCCTCGTAGAGGCGTCCCGCGAGCGCGAGGAGCGTCCCGCGGCGGGGCCGCGGTATGAGGCAGGCCCGGCTAATCAGTCGTTAGTCTCCTTGGCGCCCTTGTTGCTCAGGCCTCGGTGGACTTCGAGCTGGTCAGCGCGATCACCGAGATCGTGACGATCGCCGCGGGGCGGGGCATCCGCGATCTCGCTAGGCTGCGTCGGCGGCATGGACCCCGGCGCTGGGGGAAGTGCGAGGGCGTGGCTGCCGTCCGCCTGAGCAGTGGGCGCGTGCGGCGGGCCGAGCTACGCTGGTATGAGGCTCACGGAGTGGGGCGGGTGAACATGAAGGTTAAGCGGTTTCTGGACTGATGGAGACGGCACGACGAAAGAGGCGGTTTCTCCTATGCGTTCGCAACACGGGATGGGAGGATCTCGAGCTGCGAAAGCTCTATGAGCGCCTGCCCGACAAGATGGCGACCAGAGAAGGATACGTCCGCGTCATCGATGAGTCCGGGGAGGATTACCTGTACCCGGAAGCTTGTTTCGTCGCGGTCGAACTCCCCCGACAAGCCGAGCGAGCGCTGGCGGAACGAACCCCGCCGCGCGCGTCTAACTCGCTGCAGCGGACGGCGCTAACGCGCCGCCGCTGATCGGCCGCGTCCCCAGACGGCCATGGCAGCCTCGGGTATCAAGTCACCCCGGCACGTTGTCGGTGTGATCTCTGACACCCACGGTCTGATCCGGCCTGAGGCTGTCGATCGGCTTCGCGGATCCGATCTCATCGTCCATTGCGGAGACATCGGGGCTTCCGTGGTGCTCGGCGCGCTTCGGGCCATCGCCCCGGTTCGCGCCGTCCGGGGTAACAACGACAAGGGCCCGTGGGCATCCGAGCTGCTCACCGATGACGTGATCGAGTGTTGCCCGGCTCGTCCTTGCCCCGGGGCGTTGTGACGCCCGCATCATCGACCTCGCCGCGTAACCGCGCAGCACGGCCCAGGGCGACAGGTTCGCCGCTCTACGGGATCGCGCCCCGCTCCTTGAGCCCCGCGATCGCCTCCCACTCGTAGCCGAGCTCGAGGAGGATCTCCTCGGTGTGCTGCCCGACCTCGGGCACCGGCCCCTGCGGCTGCCAGCGGTCGACGGAGAAGTCGACGGGCGAGGCCACACCCGGGATGTGTGTCCCGTCGGGCTGCGGCACGTCGACGAAGGCGCCGGCGGCGATCGCCTGCGGGTCGCGGACGACGTCCTCGGTCGTCTGCACGGGCGCCCACCACATGCCCGCGCGGTCGAAGATCGCGCCCCACTCGGCGAGCGGGCGGGTGGCGAAGATCTGGTCGAGCAGGCGGACCAGCTCGGGGCAGTTTTCTCGCCGTGACCGCATGGTCGCGAAGCGCGGGTCCTCGAGCCAGTCGGGACGCGCGACGGCGCGCAGCAGGTCGGGCCAGTGGCGCTGGCCCTGCAGGCCGAGGAGCCAGAACCAGCGCCCATCGCCGGCGCGGTAGCAGCTGATCACGGGGTTCGGCGTACTGGTGCGCGTCATGGGCGTGGCCGGGATGCCGAGGCGGAGGGTCGCGCTCGTGTCCCAGCCGAGGACGAAGACGCCGACGCGGAGGAGCGAGGTGGTTACCATCTGCCCTGCGCCGCTCTTCTCGCGCGCCAGGAGCGCCGCTGCCACACCGCCCGCGAGCGTCATCCCCGCGACGTGGTCGCCGATGGCCCCGCGCTGATACGGCGGGTCGCCGCCCGGCGGCGTCAGTGCCGCGGCGATGCCGGCGCGCGACCAGAAGGCGCCGATGTCGTAGGCCGGCCGGTCGCGGTCCGGGCCGTTCTCGCCGTAGCCGGTGACGCGCGCGTAGACGAGGCGCGGGTTGCGGGCGCGCAGCCGTGTGTCGTCGAAGCCGAACGACTCGAGGATCTCCGGCCGCACGTTGCTCACGAACACGTCCGCGCGGTC
>VBKJ01000032.1 GCA_005879795.1 Deltaproteobacteria bacterium | reverse complement strand
CCGTCGGAGGCGGTGCCGCAATTGAAGCCGTCGTTGATGCACGTCGTTTGAGGAACACAGCAGACGTTGTTGATGCACGGTTCGCCGCTCGGGCAGCTCCCGCAAGATCGAAGGTCTCTCGACCGACTTGCTGGAGTTCGCGATGCGTTCGCAATCTCCCCGTGCGCGCGGCCGCTCCCCCGTGGTCTAGCGCGGGCGATCAGCGCGTACCAGAAAGTTGGGCTCCTCTCCCGAAAGTGTTTTACGGTAGCGGCACGCGAAGAGCCCCTTGCCCGGCCTGAGCGGCGAGCCGCGCAGCAGAACCTCGCGCGCGATGATCGCCGGGAAGAAGCCCTGGGCGAGATGGCGGAGGCGGTCGTAGCGGTCGCGCGCGAAGCCGAAGAGATCCCGCACCCAGAATCCCGGCACCTGCGCGTAGGGGCAGTGCCCCCCAGCATCCGGATGAGTGAGTGAACGAACAGCAGCCGGTACGCGAGCGGCGTCACCGGAAAGCACCGGTAGGGCGCGACGAGCAGCGGCGCCGCGATCAGGTTCGGGGCCCCTCCATTCGCCACGTCGCGCGGTCGGCGGGGCCGATCCTCGACACGATGAGCGCCACCGTCGCGATCGCGAGGAGCAGAGCGGCTCTCGATGTCGTCGCATGACGAGATCAGCCGTCGCGGTCTTCGGCGAAGCCCGTCGCGGCCTCGTCCTCTGGCACGACGGGTCGATCGAGTGACCACGTGCGCCCACGGACGATCAGCATCGAGCCCATCGCAACCACGGCACGCTTGCCCTCCGCCGTGAACGCCTCTGCGCTCGCCACTGCGAGCGAGCGTCCGGAGTGCAGCACGCGCGCGTCGATGTGCACGGTACTGCCGTCGGGGACGATCGGTCGCAGGAAGTCCACCTTGAGGTCGAGCGGCGAGTAGACGGTGGCCGGCGGCAAGGTCGTCTGCACCGCGAGCGACAGCGCGAGGTCGACGTGGTGCGCGAGCGCTCCGCCATATGCGGCACCTCCAGGGCCGGCGAGCCAGCCCGTCGCGGGGAACTCGGTCTGCATGCGACCGGCCTCGGCGCCAACGAGGCGCAACCCGAAGAGTCGCGATACCGGTGGTGCAGGAAGCTCACCGCTCAGGATGCCCTGGATCACCTCGAGCCCTGATCGCTCGTTCCAGACGGCGTCGGGTACCGCGGCTCCGCGCACGGGACGAAGGTAGGGATCCGCGCTGAGCTCCTCCGCTCCCGTCGCAAGCGGCTGGGCGTCCGTCGCTCCCGCTCCTCCATCGCGGACCCCCGTGTCCAAGAGAAAGCAGCGCGTGGTCGCGTGTCCAAGGACGCGGCCGTGGCCATCTTCGACCAGCGCTTCTGCCAGGCCGAGCGATCGTCGCGCGTACATGATTCGAGCGCGCGCCACGATCGCGCCGCTTCTCACGCACACAGGTCGGAGGAAGTTGAGGCTCAGGTCGGACGTGGTGAGCGTCCAGCCAGCAGCCTGCGTCGTCATGATGGCGCTCGCCAGCGCGGCATCCGCGGCCAGCGCCATCGAGCCTGCGCCGAAGAATCCCGCAGGCGTTGCGAGCCACGGTGTCGCCGGCACGCGAAACGTGGCGGAGCCGGGGTGTGCTTCGATCGGCATCAGCCCGGTCAGGCGGTTGATCGGCGGAGCCGCCATGCGGCCGGCCACGGCGGCGCGCATGCGCGTGAGGCCGTCGAGGGCGAGGATGCGTACGTCCCCCGCGACTCCGCGCGGCGCTTCTTCCCAGATCTCCGAGATGGCCTCCGCCATGCGAATGCTGCCTCCGTCATGCCATGCGATCCGCGGTACTCCAAGCGCGCGCCTCGCGAGGCGGGAAGAGCATAGCTCAACGTCCCCGTCGCCGCTGACGGCGCTTAACGGACCGGGATTGCCCTTAGCTCAGGCTTCTCAGGCCGGTACACTTTCGGGAGACGAGCCGAAAGTTACTCAGCTTGCGCTTCAGGTCCACGACGACGCGCCCGGCCTCACGGCGTTGGCCGGTGAAATCTTCCGCGATCCGCGCACCGGGAAGATCCCGCTGCTTGCGTCAGGCGGCGAAGAGGTCACCTTCTTTAGCGAACTCTAATGACGAGTTTGTCTTGCTCTGGCTCCCAATCTGATTCCTCAGCCCTCACGCAGAGCCATTATGGACTGGCCGGGCCCCCGCAGCGTAACTTCGATTTCGTGACTCCGCCGATGGGGGACAGTGTTTTCTATACGCCGAGCCAGCGAGGGCTTCGGATGGAAAGAGTCCACGGACGGTCAGATCGCTTCCTTGGCTTCCTCTGGTACCGAGCGCCTGCTCTCGCGGGCGTGGCGGCGATGTCCGCGCTGCTCACGGGCTTTTCCGGCTCGGCTGGGTCGACGGTTTCCGTCATGCGCGGCGGCAGCTATGGAGCGCGGATCTTCCCGGACAACGCCTTCACCGTCGCAGACGCAAGCCAACTGACGGGGCGGCGCATCAACTTCCGCGAGGGCATCGACTACCCGAACATCGGAGGCGTCGTGCAACCGTCGTGCACCGACGCCGATTACTCGATCTGCGACGCCTTCGCCCAACTCAACAAGCTCGACGGGTTCGACCTGCAGCCGCGGGTGCTCGTGCCGTTCACCGGCGCGATCAACCTCGGATCTGTGAACGCAACGGACTTCTTCATCAGCACAGACAAGGGAGCCTTTTTCAGCGGCCTGCGCCAGCTCACCTTCGACCCGGCCACGAACACCTTGGCCGGCATCAGCGATGGCTTCCTCAGCGAGGACACCTCCTACCGTATCCATGTCACCAACGGCATCCTCGACAACGCAGGCCATCACGTCCATGCGTGCGGCGGAGCGTGCGTGGTGCGGTTCACGACGCGAACGGCTACTGGCGAGCTCGTGCGCATCCGCCAGTCGATGGACCTTCCCCTGTCCAACAGCGCCAACGCCTACGTGCTAGCGGGATTTCCTGACGCGTCGACGTCGACCGCGAGCCGCAAGCTCACGTTCACCCAGAACGGCGTGAACGACGTCTTCCTGGCGGCGAGCGTCGAGCCGTCGCTCGTCGATCCGTTCGACGGCATCGTGCGCACCGACCAGGTGAAGGTCGATCCGACCGCCCCCGGGGCCTTTCAGTCGAGCGCCGTGCCCAACCTGATCCCGTCCGGGAGCGCGGGGTACTACGCATTCGGCAGTTTCCTGTCGCCTCGATACCAGTTCGCCTCGGCATCGGGGCAGCAGGACAATCCGTACGGCGTCGCCGACGGCTTCACCGATGGGGAGATCCCGCCGGTCCCCACGACCCAGACGCCGGTCCCATTCGGGGCCGACAGGCTCGGCGTCATCGTCGTGACGCCCGACCCGGCGTTTTTCCCGCCACCCTGGCCGGCGGCGATCTATGGACCCGGGTTCACGCGCAGCGACTACGACCTCTTCGTCACTGCCGACTACAACGCCTCGCTCGGAATCGTCACCCTGGCCACGGATCCCTCCGGGCACGGCTTCGGGCCGCTGAGCACGACGACGGTGACCGCCAACGGCACGCCCACGACGTTCCTCAGCTGCGGACGCGGACGCGACCTCGATGGTGACGGTGTCATCGGCGACGGCCTCAACGACGGCGTTGGACCGACGGGCCACGTTCAGCCGGACGGGAGCGTGCTGCCCTCGCGCAAGCCGATCGACGGGCTGGCGTCGGGGCTCATCCAGACCGTCGTCGACAACATGGCCCTGGGGCGCGCCCTCCAGGCCGGCCTCGACATCCCCGGCGTCGGGACCAACCTCGTCCACCCTTCGCAGATCATGTACTACGGGCTCAGCTTCGGCGGCATCTACGGGACGATGCTGATGGGCACCGACCCGCTCTTCCATCAGGGCCTGCTCAACGTGCCCGGAGGCCCCATCGTCGACATCGCGCGGCTGTCGAGTTTCCGCGGCGACCTCGCCGCCAGGCTCGCGATCTCCAGGCCGAGCTTCCTCAACGGTGGTCCTGGGCTCGCCGGCTTCACCGAGGACCTGCCGCTTCGCGTTGATCCGCCGGAGGTCATCACGCACCCCGGCGCCGCTGCCCTCCAGGAGCTGTTCGCGGACACCAATTGGTACGACCGAAAGGGGAGCCCGGAGACGTTCGCTCCGCGCATCCGGCTGCAACCCGACCCGGCGTGGGCTTCCAATCCCAAGAATTTCGTGTACCAGCTGGCGTACGCAGACGGGACCGCGACGGATGTGGCCGGGGGAACGATCGTTCGCGCCGGCGCCTTCTTCGATCGGGTCGTCTTCTACCGCAACGACAAGACACCGACCTACTCACTCGATCCGCACGGCTGGCTCGCAGATCCACGCCTCGCCGGGCGCACGGCGGGGGAGCAGCAGCTCGGCCTGTTCCTTTCCACCGGCCAAGTCGTCAACACCAACCCGGCGTGGCTCGAGGTCCCGATCGCCGATCCCAACAACCTCGAGTGCCTGCACTACGCGGATCCGCAGACGGGCCAGGATCAGGTCCGGCAGCCATACCCCGCGAGCGGCGACTGTCCTCCGCTGTCCTCCGACGGCTGACACATAGCCTCCTACGGCTTCTTCTTGCAGGCCTGTTCAGTCTCGCAGGGTTCCCAGCGCGAGACCTGGAACGCGTGCAAAGTGCTGCCTGTTCCGCGTCAGCAGCATGCCCTTGTTCGCCAAAGTGATTCCAGCGATCAGGCTGTCGCCCATGCCTATCGACCGCCCCCGTTGCTCGAGGGATCGTCGCACCTCGGCGGCTCGATCTGCCCCAACGGCGTCGAGGGGCAGGCACGGCAAAGCCTCGAGGAGCTGCACGACCAGCTTCTGCTGCCGCGCCGAACGCGCACCAGCACGAAGCTCGAAGCGGGTCACGGCGGTTGTGCAGAGCTGGGTGTGCTCGAGCTCGAGCGCGATGCGTTCTGCGGCTGGACCTTTTCCCTGCAGATAGTCGATAAGCACGTCCGTGTCGGCGACCATCATCGCCAGGACTCCCTGATCTCGCACGTTGCCGCCCGCAGCCGCTCGGCCTCACGCGAGTCGAGTGCGCCCTTGAGCATCAGGGCGCGCCGCCGCTTCTCCTCCTCGCCGGCCTGCGACCTCAGGTATGCGTCGAGCGCCTGCTGCACCAGCTTCGAGAATCCCTTCTCCCCTCGCCGTGCCGCTAGCTCCATCAGGCGAGCCCGCTGCTCGGGGGTGATGTCGACGGTTGTCCGCATATCAAGCACCCGAGACATGGTAGGCATGCATATGCATGTCTGTCAACAACGGGAGAGGGGTAGCCCAAGGTAATCCCACCAGGGTGCGCGGAGCGGCCTAGCGCCGCGTGTGCTTCACGAAGGTGCCCTGCTCGTACTCGCGGAAGGCGCTGCGCAACTCCGCTTGCGTGTTCATCACGATGGGGCCGTACCAGGCGACCGGCTCCTTGAGCGGCCGGCCCGCGACGAGGAGGAAGCGAACCGGCTGCCCCTCGGTCGAAACGACCACCGTGTCTCCGGGGCCGTACACCACCAGCGTATGGTTCCCGCACACGCAGGGACGGGCCATGTCGAAGTAGCTCTCGCCCACCGCCTCGCGTGCGTAGGGGTCGCGTTCAGGGTCGAAGTAGCCTTCGCCCTCGATCACGTAGGCGAAGACCGTGTGCGTCGGCTTGGCCGCGTGCGTGAAGGTGCGTCCGGGAGGGAGCGAGACATCGAGGTACTCCGGGTCGGTGACGATCTCGCGGACCGGTCCCCGAACGCCCGCCACCTCCCCGCTGATCACGCGCACCCGAGCACCGTCCGCCGTCTCCACCACCGGGATGTCGTCGTGCTTCACCTCCTGGTAGCGCGGGTCCATCATCTTGTGGCTCGCGGGCAGGTTCGCCCAAAGCTGGAAGCCCCACATCCGGCCCTGGCTGTCTCCCTTCGGCATTTCTTGGTGGATGATGCCGCTCCCGGCGGTCATCCACTGCACGTCCCCGGCCCGGATGACGCCCCGATTGCCGAGGCTGTCACCGTGCTCCACGTCGCCCGCGAGGACATAGGTGATCGTCTCCATCCCGCGATGCGGGTGCCAGGGGAAGCCGCGTTGATACTCGGCCGGCTCGTTTGAACGGAAGTCGTCGAGGAGGAGGAAGGGGTCGAGCTGCGGCACCTCGCGGAAGCCGAACGCCCGCCTGAGGTGAACGCCTGCGCCCTCGGTGGTCGGCTTGCTCTTCCAGACCTTCTTGACCCGACGTGTCTCGGCCATCGTTCGTCTCCTCCCCGCGCGCGGTCCTGTCTGCCGGCGAGATGCCGAGCGTCACGGTCTGATCGCGCCCGACTCAGGCGCCGAAGAATGAGAGCAGGTCGGCGTTGACCTGGTCCTTGTGGGTCGAGCACAGGCCGTGCGGCGCGCCCTTGTAAACCTCGAGACGTGCGTTCTTGATCAGCTTGGAGGAAAGCAGGGCGGAGGCGCCGATCGGGACGATCTGGTCGTCGTCGCCATGGATGATGAGGGTCGGCACGTCGAACTGCTCGAGGTCCTGGGTGAAGTCCGTCTCGGAGAAGGCCTCGATGCAGTCGAAGGCAGCGTTGAAACCGGCCTGCATGCCTTGGAGCCAGAACGAGTCCCGTAAGCCTTGCGAGACCTTGGCGCCCGGGCGGTTGGCGCCGTAGAACGGCGCACTGAGATCCTTGAAGAACTGCGAGCGATCGGCGAGGACGGCGGCGCGTATCTGGTCGAACGCCTCCATCGGCAAGCCGCCGGGATTGGCCGCCGTCTTGAGCATCAGCGGCGGCACCGCGCCGATCAGCACAGCCTTGGCGACGCGCTTCGTGCCGTGGCGGCCGATGTAGCGGGCGACCTCGCCGCCGCCCGTCGAGTGACCGACATGGATCGCGTTTTTCAGGTCGAGCGCTTCGACGAGCGCCACGAGGTCGTCAGCGTAGGTATCCATGTCGTTGCCACTCCAGGGCTGGCTGGAGCGGCCGTGGCCGCGACGGTCATGGGCGATGCAGCGGTATCCACGCGAGGCCAGAAACACCATCTGGTCTTCCCAGGCATCCGCAGTCAGCGGCCAGCCGTGACTGAAGACGACGGGCTGTCCCGTTCCCCAGTCCTTGTAGTAGAGGTCGATGGGCGTGGAGTTTTCCCGACCGACAGCGATACTGCTCATCACGCTCCTCCTTCTGTTCGTCGTGTGGATCCGGCTGCCGGGGGACTACGCCACTCGCCCGAGTCGCGGGAGAAGCACCTGATGCCGGGACCCGCTGCCGTCACGGCGTACATACCACTTTCGCTCGGCCGTGGCTTCCACGCAGGCGCGCGACTGCCGGAGGCCGCGCCGGACGTATGCCGGATCGAAGCCCAGCGAGTCGCAGATGGTGACGAACGTGAAGGGCCCGTTGGCGTCGTCGGACGCGAACCAGGCGTCCACGTCCGCGAAGAGACGCCGGGCTCGCGGGTGCTCGACGCCCGCCCACCGTCGGAAGGTCAGGAGAGCATCCGCCAGGACCGCGACCTGTAGGCGCTTCTCGGGCTGAGTCCGGGCCCCGCCGAAGGGCCTGTCATCGAGCTGCTCAGGTAGGATGCTCTCTGGCGCGAGCTCGGCCTCTAGAAGCTGCATCGTCCGACCTCCGTGGTTCCACCGGTCGCTTTTCGCAACTACCGTGCCGTCCCGCAGAGGGCGCAGGCGGAATATCCGAGGGACGACGTGCCGGTCGTTCGGCACCCGTGCCGATCCGTCGGCAGAGGAGCGCTTCCCACACCGGCTGCGACACGTGCCGCACCGGGGAAGAATCTCGTTGACAAATCCCTTGACAGCCGCGCTACGGCGGCGGGAGACTTCGCGGGCCTGGTCCCGGCTGCAGCTCCGCGCCCGGCACGTGCGGGGGAGGCTGCCCCCTCGGCGCGACCGCCTGTCACCTCGACACGTCCAACGGCTTCTGTCTCTGCGAGGGACCCGCGTGCGGTCTGGCGGGCACCCGATGCGGCGTCGCCGCCGACTGCTGCGACGGGCTGTGCGACCCCACCGGGCACTGCGCGTGCCTGGCAACGGGGACCTCCTGCACCGCCTTCAATAGAGCCTGAGGGCGCGCCCGCCCAGGGGCTGCCGGTCGAGTTTTAGGCCTCGATTCGTGTAATCTCCCCCGTTGCGGCTTCATCGCCGCCTGAAAGGATGACCGGAACGATGAAGAGAATCTGCTCGCTGACCATCCTGGCCCTGGCCTCGGGAGCGCTGCCGGCTCACGCCGCGACGAGTTGCCCCGCGGATGCGGTCCTGTCGGGGCCGCTCT
>VBKJ01000031.1 GCA_005879795.1 Deltaproteobacteria bacterium | reverse complement strand
CTGGAAGCGACCACTGCGTGGGCGGCACCAACAGCGGCACCGTGTGCACCGCCAACTCGACGTGTACGGGCGGCGGGTTCTGCTCCGTGGGCGTCCAGGTTTGCCCCATCTGCGCGGGCGACGGGAAGTGCCACGGCGGCGCCAATGACGGCGGGGCCTGCACGCCGGCCGACTCGCCACTGACCCCGAGCTTCCCGACCAGCCACGACTGCCCCCCGCCGGCCACCAACAACATCGGCTCCCTCCCCATCGCCTTCGCCCTGACGACGGGAACGACGAGCCTGACGGCCGCGACCTACAATGCGACCGCCGTGTGCACGGCAGCTGGGCAGCCCATCGCCTGCTGCACGGGACCGGGAACTAGCGATGGCACCTGCATCAACCAGAACAACGTCTTCTGCGGTTTCTGCCGCGACTCCAACCCGAGTGCCTCGGCTAGTTCAGGAAGCGGCTGCTTCGAAGGGGACCCGGCAGCGGCCTGCCCGCACAACAGCACTTGCACTGCGTCCATCCAGCCCTACGCGTGCTGCACCGGAGCGGGCACGGGCACCTGCGACAGCTTTACGACATTCAAGGCTTGCAGTGTCGGTGGTGTCCCTGTCGCCGCTTGCACGGACGGGAACGGGGCCTGGCCCGACTGCGAGCAGCGGGACGCTGGAGCCTTTGGTCCGGGCAAGAGCGCCGCCCACACGATCACCGAGACCGGCTCGCCGGCCGGCCCCATCAGCAACACGGGACAACCCTCGACGCTGGTGAGCATCTTCTGCATCCCGCCGACCTTCAACGCGACGGTCGACTCCGCGGGCGATCTGCCCGCCCCGGGCGCGGTCGCGCTCCCGGGAACGGCGCAGCTCCTGCCGTAGGCGTCCCGAGCTGCGGGAGCCTGCCCCGGGCAGGCTCCCGCGACAGGGGGCGAGGCCCCGGCTCCGCTAGGGACCGGGCCGCGATCTGACGTGATGCGCGACCTGCCCAGACTGCTGGCCAGCTAGCGTCTACCAGACTGTCGCCGAGCGCCCGGGCCGACGCCTCCATGCGGGCCCGGCACCAGCCCGCGCCGTAGGCGCCGGTAGGCACGCCCGCCGGCCTCCGCAGCGGACCGGCGGATGCGACCGGCATGTCGGCAGAAACCGATGGGCTCGAATGGGCCAGCATCACATCGCCAGCATCCCTGCGTCCCGTGACTTCCGCCGCCGCGCAGTGCTAGTGGGGCAGGACGCATTGACTGGCACCTCACCCCTTGACAGTGGAGTCGATATCCCAGGGCATCCAAGCGCCCAGTGAAGCGGGAGCACTCAGCACCTCAGAATGACGGTCCCTGGTGCGCCCGCAAGGCTGTGGGCCCGAGGAGACCGGCGCCGTGAGTACCCGCCGCGGCTCGCGCCCGAGTGGCGGCGCGAGTCGCCTCGCCACCGGCGCGGGCGCCCTCGTCGCCCTCACCGTGCTCGCCTACCTGCCCGCACTCCGGGGCGGGTTCATCTGGGACGACGATCTTCACGTCACCCAGAACCAGCTGCTCCGGACGTGGCAGGGCCTCGTCGACATCTGGCTCACCCCGGGCGCGATTCTCCAGTACTATCCCCTGACGCACACCTCGTGGTGGGTCCAGTACCACCTCTGGGGTCTGGCGCCGCTCGGCTACCACCTCGTCAACGTGCTGCTCCACGGCGTGAGCGCCGCCGTGCTCTGGCGGGTACTGCGCCGCCTGGCTGTCCCGGGCGCCTGGATGGCGGCGGCGGTGTTCGCCCTCCATCCCGTGCAGGTCGAGTCGGTGGCCTGGGTGACGGAGCTGAAGAACGTGCAGTCGGGGTTCTTCTACCTGCTCGCGCTACTCGGCTTCCTGCGCTGGGGCCTCGCGGACGACGAGGAGCCGGCGAGCGGGCGCCGGATCTACGCGCTGTCGTTCCTCTCGTTCGCCTGCGCCGTGCTCAGCAAGAGCGTCACCTGCACGCTGCCTGCCGCTGTCGCGCTCATCCTCTGGTGGAAGCGGGGCCGCCTCGCGCCGGGCCAGGTCGTCGCGCTGGTTCCGCTGGCCGCCGTGAGTGTGGCGGCCGGAGTGCTGACCGCGTGGTGGGAGCGGCATTACGTGGGCGCGGCCGGGGAGGACTGGGCGCTTTCGCTCCCCGAGCGTTGTCTCGTGGCAGGGCGGGCGCTCTGGTTCTACGCGGCGAAGCTTGTGTGGCCCTTCGAGCTGGCCTTCACCTACCGGCGCTGGGCGCTCGAGCCGCACGCCTGGTGGCCGTGGTTCTTCCCGCTCGGGGCGGTGGCCGTGGTCGTCGCCTTGGCGGCCCTGCGGCGACGGCTCGGCCCGGCGCCGCTGGTCGCCGCGCTGTATTTCAGCGGGACGCTCGGGCCGGCGCTCGGCTTCGTCGACGTCTACCCCATGCGCTACTCGTTCGTGGCCGACCACTTCCAGTACCTCGCCAGCATCGGCCTCATCACGCTCCTCGTGGCGGCGGGAACGGTGACGACCGAGCGCATTCTGCCTACGGCGCGCTTGCCGCTCGGCGGCGTCCTGCTTGCGTCGCTCGGCGTGCTCGTCTGGCACCAGGCGAGCGTCTACCAGACGCCGGAGAGGCTCTGGCGCGCCACGCTCGCGAAGACTCCGTCGGCCTGGATGGCGCACAACAACCTCGGGCTCCTGCTCCAGGGCGAGGGCCGGCTCGAGGAAGCCGCCGAGCATTACCACGAGGCCGTGCGGATTCGTCCCGCCTATCCCGAGGCGCTCTACAACCTGGGCAACGTGCTCGCCACCGAGGGTCGGCTGGCCGAGGCCGAGGCGCAGTACGAGCGGGCGCTCGCCCTCGACGATGGGTTTGCCGCCGCGCACAACAACCTCGGCAACGTGCTCGTCATGGAAGGCAAGGTCGAGGAAGGGAAGCGGCACTACCGGCGGGCGCTCGAGATCAACCCCGGGTACGCCGCCGCGCGCCGGAACCTCACCGTCGCCGACGAATGGCGGAGCGGGGCGCCGTCGGACCGCTAGAGCGCGGCGACGTGGCTGTCGAGAGGGTGGCGCCCGAGCGCTCGGCCAGGGGGCGAGGAGTGAGCCCGGGCCCGGGCGCTCAGCCGCCCGCCAGCAGCGGCTCGATCGTCTCGCGCGGACATTGGAGCTGGCGCACGGCCTGCTCGGCCAGCTGCTGCGCCGCTGGCCGCTGCCGGGCGGCCAGGAAGAGGCGGATGAGCTGCGCATCGGCGGTGCAGAGCTGCGTGCGCACGAGCGGGCAGTTCCAGTTGACGGCCGCCCTGCCAGCCTCGCGCAGGATCGCGCAGCCCCCCGGGTCCGTGCGCTCGTAGACCTGGACGAGCAGCTGCCAGGCGTCCTGGCGCCTGCGGTCGACGGTGAGCGCCGCCAGGAGCGAGACCGCGGCTTGCTCGACCTCGCCGCGCGCGATCTGGACGCGCGCGAGACCGACGTGGGCATCGGGTTGAGCGGGCACGAGGTGGGCGAGGTGGTCGAACGCGTCGCCCGCCTTCTCGATGTCACCGAGCGTCAGATGGACGCGGCCCAGGGCGGCGTAGATCTCGGGTGCGCCGGGAGGCACGACGTCACCGCTCCGCGTGTCTCGACCGAGCGCCTTCGCGCGCCCGATCTCTTCTTTGGCCTGGTTGACCGCGGCTGCCTCGGTGAGCAGGTCTGCGGCTCTCGCCAGCCGGCGTCGCCCCTCTGCGGTCTCGGCACCGAGCAGCGCGGCCTTCAACGCGTGGTGCTCGCCGAGCGACTGCAGCAGGCTCCAGGAGCGGGCCCCGGGGGGCAGCGAGCTGGTCGCGATGATCGCCAACGCCCGCTCCTCCTCCTCGATGATGCGATCGAGCTGCGCATGGTCCCGGTCCTGCGCGTCCAGCGACCAGGCCAGGGCCTTGTGCACCTTGTAGCTGCCGGGCGCCGCCCGCGCCGCGCTCTCGAACAACCGCAGGTCGTCGCGCCAGTCCGCGTTGCGCGCGAGCGTCCGCACGCCGTACGCCACCACGATCAGGCCGAGGAGCACGGTTGCTAAACGGCGGTGGCAGAGCGCGGCGACGGCGACCACCAGGCAACCCGCGAACCCGACCGAGGGCAGGTAGATCAGCCGGTCGCCCATGATCGTACCGATGATCAGCGGGAGGTTGGAGGTCGGCAGGAAGGTGAGGAGAAAGAAGAGCGCGAAGAACACGAATGCGGGGCTGCGCCGGCGCCAGTGGACGAGCGCCACGAGCGCGGCGACCAGGCCGGCGAGGGCGAGGAACCCCTGCCAGTCCTCCCACCGGGTCGGCGGCCATGCGACGAGCGGGATCGCGTCGTACGAGTAGTCGCAGGAGAGCGCCGCGGGCCACAGCAGGTGCCAGACGTACCTGCCCAGTACCTTGAGCGCGGTCAGCCGCGCGCTCAACGCGTCGGCCTGCACGAGCGGATTCTCGAGGAACGGGACCTCGCCGATCTCGAGGTTGCGGTACACGCTCGCGCGCAGCAGCGCGACGGCGGCGAAGGCCGGCACGAGGGCGATGTAGCCGGTGCGAAAGAGAGCCCAGAGCTGCCGCCCGATCTCCGCCACGCCGCCCGGCGACCTCCAGTGCACCCGGTACGCGAGATCGAAGGCCAGCATCGCCCCCAGGATGCCGACGGCGCTCTCCTTGGCGAGGAGGCCGAGCGTCGTGCCGAGCGCGAGGCCGAGCAGCCACGCGGTGCGCCGCCGCCCGCTCTCCTGCCCGCTCCTCAAGTAGAGCAGTGTGCCGCCCAGCACCGCCAGCGTCGCTAGCAGGTCCGCCCGGCCGATGATGTTGGTCACCGCCTCGGTGGCGATGGGGTGCGTGGTGAAGAGCGCCGCCGTGAAGAACGCCGCCCAGGCGTCGGCGAGCACCGCGAGCGCGAGGCAGTAGACGAGGACCGCGTTGACCCAGTGCAGCAGCAGGTTGAGCACGTGGTAGCCGGCCGGGTTCTCGCCGCCGCCGAGGACCGCATAGTTGAACATCAGGGACAGCGTGGTGAGCGGCCGGTAGACGCCGTTCACGAAGCGCGGTGCGGAGTAGTCCTGGGTGAAGATCTGCCGGACGTTGTCCGCGCTCGCCTGGTGAACGCGCGCGTCCCCGTGGATGCGGAAGGCGTTGTCCAGCGTGAAGCCCGCCTGGAAGGAGTTGGCGTACACCAGGGCAGCGAGGGTGCCGAGGGCGAGGAGGGCAAGGAGATGGGTGCGCCCGCCGAGCGGCGGCCAGAGCCCGGTCGCCGCCGCGCCAGACGCCTGCGCCGCCGCGGGAACCGCACGCCGCGCGCTGCGTCGACCCTGCGTGCTCATCGAGGTCAGTCCGCCGGAGCGTCTACCATCGGCCTCGCGCGCCGGAAAGCCGCGGCTCGCCCTCGACTACCTCTCGCCGCTCGATTACGAACGGATTCTGGTACACGCTCGCGAGCCCCCGCACGCACGGACCTCATCGAGGATGCCCGCGTTTGGCGCTGGGAGCCCGCTGCGCGTCTTCAGAGACGCGGCGACGAGCCTGGGCGGCTGGCTCTCGCCTCACGTGCATGCTTTGCGCAATATGGCGGTCTGATCGAGCGCCCCGCCGCAATGAGAACTCTCAAAGCAGGGGTTCTCTACTCCGCCCTCGTGTTTTGAGCCGGCTTCGTCCTCGGTCCCATTCGCATCCTGGGGTAGTCCCGCGTGTCGGTACGAGGACGGCTGAACTGATCGAGGCACCCATCATGTTCGTCGTGATCGTCCTCTCGGCGCGGTGGATCGTTCGACGGCTCGCCCTGCCATCCGTACCATCTCAGCGGCTTGCAGTCGGCTCTCTAGCGCTTGGCCTCTTGCTCTTCGCGGCCCCTTGCTCGCCGTGCAGGACGAGGATGGGATAGGGCCCGCACGGGCGGAGCGCCGCGAGGAGCCACGTCACGAGGAGCCGGTAGTCCCCTTCATCCGCGACGTTGAGGAAGGGGCGGAGATAGATCGTCGCCACGTACCTCTCCTCCACGTCCGGCTGGACGGGCACGGAAGGCGCCCGTGAGCTTCGCCGCGAGCTCGGCGAGGGCCCGGCTCTCGCGGAGCCCGCAACGCCAACCGCAGATCGCCGGTCGCGCGCGCGGCGGCCTCGTCCCTCCGCGCCCGCGCGAACATTCCCTAGATGCCCCTAGATGTCGCCGGCGTCATGTGTCGGGCTAGCGGCCAGTCGGCCCGGCGCAGGCGCTATCCCTTGGTCCCGAGCTCCCTGTCGATCGCCTGCTTCAAGTCCGCGGGCGCGAGCGCGCCGGAGAGCCGCCGCCCGTTCACGAAGAAGGTCGGCGTCGAGTTGACGCCGAGCGCGCTCGCCTCGTGCACGTCCGCATCGACGGCGTCCTGCGCCTTCTTCCCGTCGAAGCATTCCTGGAACGCGGCGCCGTCGAGGCCGGCGTCCCTGGCGATCTCGCTCGCCCTGTCCTTCAGGTTCTCTCGGGTGATGTCGCTCTGCTTCGAGAAGAGCCCGTTGTACATCGCCCAGAACTCGTCGTTGCCCTGCTGGAAGGCGCACTCGGAGGCGAGGGCGGCGTCCCCGGCCCACGGGTGGATGGAGGTGAGCGGGAAGTTCTTGAACACGAAGCGCACCTTGTCGCCGTAGTCCTTGAGCACGTCGTTCTCGAGCGTGGCGTAGACGCGCGCGCAGAACGGGCACTGGAAGTCCGAGTACTCGACGATGGTCACCTTCGCTTCCTTGGGGCCGCGCTCGGGCTGATGGTCGAGCGAGATCTTGCTCATGGTCTGCTTCAGCGGGTCGACGGTGAGGTCCACTAGGTCGCCGCGGAAGGCGTAGTGTCCGTCGGCCGTCACGTAGAAGCCGATGTTCTGGGTCTGCTGCCCGAGCGAGACGACCATGGTTCCCTTGCGCCAGCCCGGGATGCCCGCGTCCTCGTACTTGGTGACCGTGAAGGTGACGCCGGGGGTGGAGATGCTCTTCTGGTAGTAGTCGATCACGCGCTGGGAGAGCGCGTCGTCGGGGAGCGCGGGCCCCCCGCTCGCACCGCCGCCGCACGCGGCGGCGAGCAGGAGCACGCATGCAAGCGGGGCGACTCGGCGAGCGAGCGTCATGCGCGAGGCTGTAGTGCCCGGCCCGGGGTGCGTCAAGGCGCGCCGGCGCCGAGCGGGCCGAGGCGGTAGAGCTGCATGTGGATGCCCCCCGGGAGGAAGCGCGCGGCGACGAAGTAGTCGATGGCCCGCCGCGCGGGGATGTCGGCGGCCAGCTCGACCGCGAAGCGGTGGCCGAGCGCCTCGAGCAGCCGGTCGAGGCCCGGCTGCGCCTTCGGGAGGAGGAGGTACGGCGTCATCCCGCCGCGCGCGAGGAGCTCGGCCGCGTCGCCAACCGTGAGGCGCCAGCGCTCGAGGTCGGTCAGGTAGAGCGCGTGCGCCACGCCGCTGTAGTACTCGATGTTCTCCGCGGGGCGGCCGACGTCCTCGGTGGTGATCACGACCGCGCCGGGCTCGACCTTGCGCGCGAAGATGGCGCGCGCGCGCGCCATCTCTTCCCCCTGGAAGGTGGCGCTCGTCTCCAGCAGGGGCGAGAGGCGCCAGCCGGCCAGCACGACGAGCGCGACCGCCAGCACGGGAGCGCCGAGCGCCGTCACGTCGCGCCGTGACCACGCGGCGGCGAGGGCTCCGGCCGCCGCGAGCGCGGGCACGAGGAGGATCGAGTGCGCGAGCGTCCCGGTGCTCAGCGTCTCGCCGGCGAGGAGCGTGACCGCGCTGAGCGCCAGGGCGAAGCCCGCGGCCAGCCCCCACGCCTCGGCCGGCCGACGGCTGCGCACCAGTGCGGAGGTGCCGAGCGCTCCCTCGACGACCAGGAGCGGCAGGAGGAGGTGCATGCCGGAGAGGTAGCGCGGGTCGGGCCTCGACCAGCAGCTGAAGAAGAGGAGCGCCACGACCGAGTAGGGGACCGCGGCGAGGAAGAGCACGCGCCGCTGAACGAGCGCCACGAGCGCGCCCCAGAGCGCGAGCGCGAGGAGCACGTCGCCGTATGCGGCGCGCAGGAGCGCGACGTTCTGGGGCAGCACCTGCGGGAGGTTTCCGAGCCGGAGCCCACCGCCCTGCACCGGCGAGATCGTCCCGCCGCGCCACTGGACGGGCGAGAGCGTCCCTCCGCCCCAGGCGCCGGAGGGGTAGCCGACGCGGGGCTCGGCGGGCGGGTCGGGTGCGGGTGTGACCGGCGCAGCGAAGAACCCCTCCACCTCCATGCCCTGCGTGAAGCGCCAGGGCCGCCCGGTCACCGCCGTGTTGTAGGCGAGGAGCGGCGCCACGCCGAGCGTCAGCGCGACGGCGCCGGCGGCGAGCCGGCGGAGCGCGGCGCGCCACCCGAGCCGCCCCTCCCGCCAGCGCGCGGCGGCGACGAGCCCCGCCGGGAGGAGATAGAGGACCGCGTCGGGGCGGATCGAAGCCGC
>VBKJ01000030.1 GCA_005879795.1 Deltaproteobacteria bacterium | reverse complement strand
ATGAACTCGAAGCGCGGCGCGACCTCGCGGCCCATGAGGGTCTGGATCGTCTGCTCGGTCCGGGCGGCGTCGCGGATCGCGACCTTGAGGAGCGCGCGGCGCGCCGGGTCGAGCGTCGTCTCCTTGAGCGTCGAGGGGTTCATCTCGCCGAGGCCCTTGAAGCGCTGCACCTGGAGCGTGCCGCGGCCGCCGTTCCGTGCGGCGAGGAGCCGCTCCTTCTCGGCGTCGTCGCGCGCCCAGAGGACCTCCTTGCCGGCGTCGATGCGGTAGAGCGGCGGCTGCGCGATGTAGACGTAGCCCTGGCGGATCAGCTCGGGGAGGTGGCGGTAGAAGAAGGTGAGCAGCAGCGTGCAGATGTGGTTCCCGTCCGAGTCCGCGTCCATGAGCAGGCATATCTTGTGGTAGCGGAGCTTGGCCGGGTCGAAGGCCTTGCCCGTGCCGCAGCCGAGCGCGGAGACGATGTCGGAGAGCTCCTTGTTGGTGAGCACCTTCGCGGTCGAGGCCTGCTCGGTGTTGAGCACCTTGCCGCGCAGGGGGAGGATCGCCTGGAAGGCGCGGTCGCGCCCCTGCTTGGCCGAGCCGCCGGCCGAGTCGCCCTCGACGATGAAGAGCTCGCACTCCGAGGGGTCCGTCGAGCTGCAGTCGGCGAGCTTGCCGGGAAGGTTCAGGCGGTGCGAGACCGCTCCCTTGCGCTGCACCTCGGCGGCGGCGGCGCGTGACGCGCTCCGCGCTCGCGCCGCCAGCACGACGCGGCTCGCGATCGCGTCGCCGGTGGTGCGGTTCGCGTTGAGCGCGTTCTCGAGCGCGCTGCGCACGATCCCGTCGATCAGCGGCGTCACCTCGGTGTTGTTGAGGCGCTCCTTGGTCTGCCCCTGGAACTGGGGCTGCGGGATCTTGATGGCGAGCACGGCGACCAGCCCCTCGCGCACGTCCTCGGCGGCGATCGAGAGCCCGCGCGGCACGAGGTTGTGGACGGTCAGATAGTTGCGGACGGCCTTCGCGAGCCCGGCGCGCAGCCCGTTCTCGTGCGCGCCGCCCGAGGTGGTCGGGATGCTGTTCACGTAGGAGAGGACACGCTCCTCGGTCGCCTCGGTCCAGGCGAGCGCGCAGTCGAGGTGGAGGCCGTCCTGCTGCTTCTGGATGGTGAACACTTCGCCCGCCAGCGGGCTTCGCTCGGCCTCGCCGACCAGCTTGAGCAGGTACGCGCGCAGCCCGTCCTCGTAGCGGTAGACCGCCTTCGTGCCCGCGTGCTCGTCGTGGAACTCGACCGTGAGCCCGCCGTGCAGGTACGCCTTCGCCTCGAGCAGCTCGGCGATGGTCTTGGGATCGAAGCGCACCTCGGGGAAGATCTTCGGGTCCGGGCGGAAGAAGATGGAGGTGCCGCTGCCGCGCGCGGGGCCGACCTTCTTGAGCGTGCTCGCCGGCTTGCCGCGCGCGAAGCTCTGCTCCCATTCCGCGCCGTCGCGGCGCACGCGCGCCACGAGCTTCTCCGAGAGCGCGGTGACCACCGAGGCGCCCACGCCGTGGAGGCCGCCCGAGTGATAGTAGTTCTTCGCCTCGAACTTCCCGCCCGCGTGGAGTGTGGTCAGGATGAGCTCGAGGGCCGGCTTCTTGTACTGCGCGTGGCGGTCGACCGGGATGCCGCGGCCGTTGTCGGCGACGGTGGCCGAGGCGCCGTCCTTGTGGAGCGTGACCGTGATCCGGTCGGCGTGGCCGTTCATCGCCTCGTCGACGGAGTTGTCGACCAGCTCCCATATCAGATGATGCAGGCCCGCCGCGTCGACGCCGCCGATGTACATGCCGGGCCGGCGGCGGACCGGCTCCAGGCCCTCGAGCACCAGGATGTCCTTCGCGGTGTAGCTCGATGCCATCCCCTCACCCCACCTCGTCCAGGCGCTTCAGGGCCGCGACCCCGCCGCGCTTCACCACCTTCTGCCCCTTGCCGGCGCGCTTGCCCGCCGGCACGTCACTGACGTCGAAGCGGCGCTCGGTGCCTTCGGGCGTGAGCGCGAGGAAGCCCGCCTGCTTCGGGAGCGCGAGGGCGCCGACGATTCGGTCATCGCCCTCTTTGCTCGGGCGCATGAGGATGACGCCGCGGCCGGGGCCGGAGAGCTCGGCCACCTCGTCGAGCGCGAAGCGGAGCATCTTCCCGCGCCGGGTGGCGACCACGACCGTCGGGCCGGTGACCGGCTCGATCGAGACGATCTCGTCGCCCTCGCCGACGCGCGCCACGCGCCGCCCCGCACGCGTCGTCTCGGAGAGATCGGGCGTGGTGCGGAAGCCGTAGCCCTTCGCGGTGGCGACCAGGACCGCCGTCTTCTCGAGACCCGGGAGCGCCGGCTGCGCCTCGCCCCCGCCGTCCTCGCGCAGGAGCTGCGCCGCCACCACCCGCTCGCCGTCGCCGAACTTGAGGAGCGACTGCACGGGCTCGCCGTAGCCGGTGGTGGCGGGCACGTCGGCCACGCGCAGCACGTAGAGCGTGCCGCGGGTCGAGAAGAGGACGAGCCGGTCGCGCGTCGTCCCGGGGAGCACGGCCGCGAGCGCGTCGCCCTCGCGGAGGCGCGTCGAGGCGGGGTCCTTCACCTCGCGCACGCGCTTCAGCCACCCGTCGCGGGAGAGGATGACGGTCGCCTCCTCGTGCACGATGTAGGCCTCGGGGTCGTAGGCGAGCTCCTCGCCCGCCGCGAGCTGGGTGCGGCGCTTGTCGCCGTACTTCTCGCCCAGGGCGGCGAGCTCGGCGCGGATCATCTTCCAGCGCTCGCGCGGGCGGGCGAGGAGGGCCTCGATCTCCTTGAGACGCTTCTTCCTCTCGGCCCGCTCGCTCCGGATCTTCTCGATCTCGAGGCGGGCGAGCTGGTAGAGGCGGATGTCGAGGATCGCGTCCGCCTGCACCTGGTCGAGCTTGAAGGCGGCCATCAGCTGCCGGGCGGCGTCGGCGCGCGACTCGGCCTTGCGGATGATGCGGATGGCGCGGTCGAGGTCGTCGTAGATGCGGGCGAGCGCGTCCAGGATGTGGAGGCGCGCCTCGAGCTGGCGCTGCTCGTGCTCGAGCCGGCGCGTCACCACCTGCAGGCGGAAGTCGAGGAACTGGCGGCAGAGGTCACGGAGGGTGACGCGCGCCGGCTGACCCACGGCCGGGTTCGCGGTGGGGAGGAGGCAGGTCAGGTTGACGTTGAAGTTCGTCTGCAGCGCGGTGTGCTTGTAGAGGTAGGCCATCGCGGTCTCGGGCGACGCGTCGGCCTTGAGCTCGAGGACGATGCGCACGTCGGCGGTCGACTCGTCGCGCACGTCGAGCACCTGCGGGAGCTTCCGCGCCAGGATCTCCTGCCCGATGTGCAGGACCAGCTCCGCCTTGTTGACGGTGTAGGGGATCGAGGTGACGACGATCTGCCGCTTGCCGCGCGGCAGCGACTCGAGCTGGTACTGGCCGCGGAGGCGGACGGCACCCTGCCCGCTCTCGTAGATCTCGCGCAGCTCCTTCTTCGTGTTCAGGATCTCGCCCCCGGTCGGGAAGTCGGGGCCCTTCACGTGCTTGAGCAGCCCCTTCACGTCGAGGTCGGGCTCGTCGATCATGGCGGTCAGCGCCGCCACCACCTCGCTCAGGTTGTGGGGCGGGATGTTGGTCGCCATGCCGACCGCGATGCCGGTCGAGCCGTTCATGAGAAGCTGCGGGATGGCGCTCGGGAGGACGGTCGGCTCCTCGAGCATGGCGTCGAAGGTGGCGCGCAGGGGCACCGTCTCCGCCGCCAGGTCGGCGAGCATCTCCTCGGCGAGCGGCGTGAGACGCGCCTCGGTGTAGCGGTACGCGGCCGCGGCGTCCCCGTCGAGCGAGCCGAAGTTGCCCTCGCCGTGCACCAGCGGGTAGCGGAGCGCGAAGGGCTGCGCCATGCGCACCATCGCCTCGTAGGCCGCCTGGTCGCCGTGCGGGTGATACTTGCCGAGCACCTCGCCGACGATGGCCGCCGACTTCCGCGGCCGCGCCCCCGCCGTCAGGCGGAGGTTCTGGTACATGGCGTAGAGGATGCGGCGCTGGACGGGCTTCAACCCGTCGCGGGCATCGGGAAGCGCACGCGAAGTGATGACGCTGAGGGCGTAGCTGAGATAGCGCTCCTCGGCGGCTTCGCGGAGATCGGTCTCGAGTGGCAGTGCTGCGGCTCGACCCATCGTCCCCCTCCCCACCCCCGTCGGCCGGCATCTTAGCAGTCCGAACGGCGAAGGCGAGCGGCGCGCGCCCGCGCGCGGCCGGGCCGGTTTGCAAGGCTTTGCCGGCTGGCGCCGCGTATTCTCGGGGCTGGCCGATGGCACCGGCCTTGCTCCGGCGCCCTCCCGTGCAGAGAGGGGACGGCTCCATGGTGATCCGGGTGCTGCTCGTTGCGGACGGTCCGGACGCCGCGGCGACGGCCGTGTCGAACACCGTCGAGATCAACACCACCGACCCTCGCTGGCCGGCCTGGCTCGTGGATGCGATCACGTTCCAGGCCCGCGAAGGCGCCCGGCGGCTGCGCGATCGGCTGATCGCGGAGCAGGCGATCGCGGGCGACGGATCCGTATCGCTCCCGGCGGTCGGCCCCGCCGCCCAGGCCGGACGCTAGCCTGCCGCGCCGGGACTGTCGCTGCCGCGGCACGGCAGAGCAGCTGCGCCGTCGGTTCGCACCGAATTCGCGGTATCTGCGGCGACGACCCGACGCTCGCGGATATCGCTTCCCCAGACCCCGAGACCCGGGCCTACCGCCGGCCCGTGTTCGAGACCGGATACGGTGCCCGGTATCCTGAGGTCGCTTCGAGGGACGACGATGAGCGGGACGCAGCGCGAGTGGTGGGCGAAGCTCCGGGACTACTTCGACGGCAACGAGCGGTTCGCCTCCGAGCCGGGCCGAACGGAGCGCGAGAAGGCGCCGGTGCGTGAGTTCCTCAAGTATCTCGGCGTCGAGTTCGGGGAGGAGGAGTTGGCTGTCCCGCCGAAGGACGGCGAGGTGGAGGTGCGCTTCCGGGACGCGCGCCTGCAGAACGTCGAGCGCATGGAGCCAGCCAGTCGCCGGCACGAGGAGGTCCGGCAGTTCGCTGAGCACGTGCGGAGCGCCGCCCCGGAGGCACCCCCATGCGACAGCGTGCCGATGCGCACCGCCGAGCTGCTCAGGGAAGTGGTCAAGGCGCTGGACAAGAAGAGCCGCAAGACGGCGAACCGCGCCTCGCTCGACGCGCTGGTGTACGTAAACATCCCCGGTCGCCATCTGCACCCGGGGCCAGACGTGATCGAAGAAGACACGAGTATCGTGGCGCAATTCGGCTGGCGGTCGGTGTCGGTGCTATGGCCGCCCTACGCGGCCGTGATGTGCGCGAAGTCGGCGGCGCCGAGGTTCCTTCGCATGAAGACCGGGCGGATCATCCGCTATTCCGGTATCGCATGGGAGGGCGCGGCGCTGCCGGCCGGCGAGACCTCCGTCGCGCACGTCGCCTGGTCCGCTCTCGCCAACTTCGCCGTGGTGGGCTATGTCGCGCTCGGCGCCCTCGTTCTTGCCACTCGCGCGATGCGCGACGCGTTCGGTACACAGGGCACTCGGCTTGCCCACGAGGTGTGGGTCGTCGAGGCGGAGTCCGCGACCCCAGCCGGCTGGAGCGTCGTGAGCACTTGCGTGTCACTTCAAGATGCCACGGCGCGCCTCGGCCATTTGGCGCAGCGGTTCGCAGGCGTTCCCGTCTTCGAGCGTCGCCGCTGGCGACTGCGCGAGGTCACGACGGGCGAAGTCGTGCCGGGTGAGCTATTCGGCTGCTGGCCGAACGGCGACGGCGGCCTCGGAGAGCCGTGATTGACGGATAGCGGATCGCGTGCCGGCATCTCCTGGCGCGCGTACCAAGAGGGAACGAGCGGTGCCGTGTGCCCGTTGACCGATCTCGGCGACTATGTCGTCCACCACGACCCGTTCGTGTTCTTCAACGACATCACCCGGGCCAACGACGCCCACGCGCCGTCCTGCGTCGCCCATGTGCGCCCCTACGCTGAGCTGCAAGCCAGCCTCAACGACGACACGGCAGCACGCTACAACTTCATCACACCAAGCGTGTGCGACGACATGCACACCGACTGCGCCCCGCTGAACGACAGGGTGAAGCAGGGTGACACGTGGCTGTCGACGGAGCTGCCGAAGCTCCTCGTCTCACGGGCCTACGCCAACAACGGCGCCATCTTCATCACCTGGGACGAGGGCAAGCCCGGCGACGGCCCGATCGGTATGATCGTGCTCTCGCCCAAGGCCAAGGGCGGGGGGTACCAGAACACCATCCACTACACCCACAGCTCGACGCTGCGCACGATCGAGGAGATCTTCGGCGTGACCCCGATGCTGGGCGACGCGGCGAACGCCACCGACTTGAGCGACCTGTTCGCCAGCTTCCCGTAGACGGGCGCGGCCGGAGCGACCTCAGGGCGCCGCGGCCGGACGCCCGGCCTCGCCGCCGTAGATCTGGTTCTTGTAGAAGCGCTCCTGGCCGAAGCGCATGGTGTGCGGACGCCCGAGCCGCTCCTTCAGGAAGTCGACCGCGAAGAGCGGCGTGAGCTGCTTCTCGTCCCAGGCGTACGCCTTCAGGAACTGCTCGTTGTCCTTGCCCTTCTTGTCCCACTTGGAGAGCAGCGACGAGGTGAAGTAGACCCGCTTCCCGTCCCAGGTCTCCGACACCATCCCCACCTGGGAGCCGATCTTCCGCTCGTGCACCAGCTTCGGCTCGTGCGGGTCGCTCACGTCGTAGACGCGGCAGGTGCCGTCCATGAAGGTGCCGACGAAGAGAAAGCGATCGTCGGCCGAGAGGCTGAAGTCGGCGGGAAGCGGAATGTACATCGGGTTCGCGATGTCCGCGACCGCGCTAGCCGTGAACGAGCCGTCGTCCTGCTGCTCCACCAGCCAGAGCTTGGAGGTCAGCGCGGTGGTGGTGAAGGCGTAGTCGTGCCGGGGCCCGAGGGCCCAGCGGATCTCCAGCGGGGCGCCGCGCACGTCGAGCGTCTGGATCGGCTTGCGGGCGTGGAAGTCCCAGACCACCATCGTGTTGCCGAAGCGCTTCACCGCCTGCGCGTCGTTCATCACCTTGCCGATCGGCGCCATGTAGTTGTTCCAGCCGGTGAAGGACGACGTGAGCATGCGGTTGAGCCGCGGCTGCACCCGGGCGTCGTAGCCGTACGGGGCCTTGTCCGGCAGCCAGAGCGTCCGGATGAACTTACCGTCGTTGTCGTACTCGACGAGCGCCGTCCTGCCGCCGTGGTCCTTGCTGTTGGAGAGGCCGGTGATCAGCATCCGACCCGGGAGGGCGAAGAAGGTGTGCGGGCCCACGACGCCGCCGCTGTCCTTGACGAAGGTGGCGATGGTGCGGACGAGCTTCGGGTGCGCCGGGGCCGGCGCCACGTCGAAGACCCAGATCATGCTGTCGTCGAGGCCGCCGGCCCAGAGGTAACGGCGGTCGTCGGTGAAGCCCGCATCATGCGCCTCGTGCCGGCCGCCCACCGACACCGAGGAGATCACCTTGCCGTAGTGTGCCGCGTCCGCCGGGTTGGCGCCGATCGCGACCAGCTTGTCGGAGCCGTCGCCCACGCCCTCGATGCCGAGCGTCCAGACGTAGACGTAATCCTCCTGCCCCATGATCTTGGGCATGTACGGCGACAGGCAGGTCTCGTCCGCGCGCGCCGCAGCGAGACCCAGCAGCAGGGCGGCCAGCGCCGCGCTCGTCACGAACCGGTGGGTCGGACGCTGAGCGGCTGACGCCGGCCGGCAGCGCACGGGGCGGTAGCCGGCGGCCCTACGCCGCCTTCCGCCCCACGCCTCGAAGCCCGAGTGCATCTTGCAGTTGTGGCAGCGCGGGTCCTGGCGCGTCTCCCAGTAGTCCCAGTCGACGCCGCCGAAGAACTCCTTCCAGGTGGCGTAGTGCTGCCCCTCGATCAGGTAGCAGGGGCCCTTCCAGCCCTTCGGCGTGAAGGTGGGGTTGCCCCACGGTGTGCACGGGTACTCGCGCAGGCCGGCCGCGAACTGGAGGAAGAGCGGCGTGGACGATATCTTCCTGTAGCGCGTGGCGAGCGCGACGATGCGGCGGAACTTCTGGTGGATCTCCTCGAGGAAGAGGAAGTGCTCGTCGCCGGGGATGGACTCGTAATGGTAGCCGGGGGAGAGGAGGATGCCGTCCACGTCGAGCTCGGTCAGGAACGCGCACATCTCCTCGATCTCCTCGACGTCGGTCTCGCGGTACACGGTGGTGTTGGTGCAGACGTAGTAGCCGAGCCGCTTCCCCTCCTTGATCATCGCGATCGCCTTGTCGAAGACGCCGGCGCGGTCGACCACGTAGTCGTGCGTCTTCTGCATGCCGTCCAGGTGGACGTTGATCGAGAGGCGCTTGTGGGGCCGGGCCTTCCTGTAGAAGCGGTCCAAGAGGATCGCATTGGTGCACATGATGACGTGCTTGCGGCGCGCGATGATACCCTCCACCAGCTCGACGATCTCCGGGTACACGGTCGGCTCGCCGCCGCACACCGAGACCACCGGCGCGCCGCACTCGTCGACCGCCGCGAAGCATTTGGAGAGCGAGAGACGGTCCTTCAGGTCGCCCGTGTAGCGCTCGGGCGAGCAGCCGATGCAGGCGAGGTTGCAGGTGTGGAGCGGCTCGAGCATGAGCACGACCGGCACGCGCTTGTTGCCCGCCCACCAGTTCTTGAGCTGCCACCGGACCATGTCGGTCGCGATGTGGAGAGGATATCGCATCGAGCCTCCTCGTCGGTCAGCCGCCGGCGGCGATCGCCGCCTCGGGCGGGGCGGCGAGCGCCTCCACCTCGAGCACGGCCATGATGGCACCGAGCCGGCGCGCCGCCAACCGCTGCCGCCGCGCGAGCCGGGCGGCCGCCGGCCAGAGCCGTGGCCGGAGCACAATCGTCGCGAGCGCACCGCCGGCGCGCACCTCGCCCGTTGCCTCGTCGATGACGTCGAGCGCGGCGGGCAGCGCCTCGCCCGCCCCGTCGAGCACCACGCGGAGCGCGGCGAAGGGGATCCCCCGGGTGCGGGCGGCGGCCGCGAGCGCGCCGCTCTCCATCTCGACGGCGAGCGCGCCCGTTGCGCCGAGCGCCACCTTGGCCGCCGCGGTGCCGAGCACGACCGGGCTCGCGACCAGCGCTCCCGCGTGCACGCGGAAGCCCCGTCCGGCGGCCCAGACGGCCAGGCCCGCGCCCGCTGCGGGCACGCGCTCGGCGGGCTGGCCGGCCCCCTCGAGCACGATCACGCTCTCGGCCGTGACCAGGTCGCCGGCGGCGAGCCAGTCGACCAGCCCTCCCGCGCAGCCGCAGGCGAGGAAGGCGCCCGCGGGCGGCGCTGCCGCCGCCGCGGCCGAGGCGCGCGCCGGACCGATCCCGGTCTGCACCACCAGGCACGAGGCGCCGTCGGCGAGTCGACCGCTCCAGGTGCGCGGCGACCCGGCCGGCTCCACCGCCCGGAGTGCCTCGGTCACGGCCCGCCGCTCCCAGCCGAGCGCGGTGAAGATGGCGAGATCAAACATGAAGTGAGACCCGGCAGCTACTACAAACCGATCGGTCAGGCAACCGCTGGCCGAGTGGTCAGGACGCGACTTCAGGCCACCTGGCTCGGCGCCGCCGCCCGGCGCTGGCGTTCGGGGAGGACGGGGCTGTGCCGCTCCACCCGCTCGACCCCGGCCAGGACGCGGAGCTCCTCGAACCCCGCCTGGAGCAGATCGCACAGGCCCTCGCTGTTCGGCACCAGGGCCGGGTCGGCCGTGATGCCGATGGTGAGGGTGTCGGCGTAGCTCAAGATCGCGAAGGCGAGACCCACCCCCTGCGTGAGGGGCACGACCGGGACGAGCTTCTCGAGCCGCTTCCCCTGCACGTAGAGCGACACGGGCGGTCCCGGAATGTTGGTGCAGACGGTGTTGATGGGCGAAGCCTGGACCTGGAGCCAGCCGAGGGGCTTCTGTACCGCCGCCGGCAGGAACTCCATCAGGTCCAGCACGCGGGTGAAGCGTGCCGCCTGGCCGCGCTCCTTCAAGTGCGCGGTCGCCGCCCGCACCTGGCGCAGGCGCTCGAGGGGGTCGAAGATGCGGACCGGGAGCGGCGCCACCAGCATCGACACGCGATTGCCGAGCTTCAGGTGCTCGTCGCTCCGCCGCACGTTGACCGGCAGCATGGCGCGCAGCTCGATGCGATCGGGGTTCTGACCCGCGCGCTCGAGGTAGGCGCGCAGCGCGGCGCTGATGGTCGACAGCACGACGTCGTTCACCGTGCCGCCGAGGCGGTCCTTCACCGCCTTCACCTCGTTGAGGGAGAAGGTCGTCCACACGATCCGGCGGAGAATGCTCACGTGGCCGTTGAACGGCGTGGAGGGGACGTCGGACAGCACCATGCGGCCCAGCTCGGCGACGGCGTCGACGGCGTGCCGGAGCTCGGCGAGCGCGCGCCCGGGATTGCGCGCCAGGTCGACCACGGCGTGCACGCGCGCGAGGCCGCCCTGCACGCCGTCGCGCACGGCGCGCAGGAGTTGCAGCGTCGGGGTGGGCAGCGCTGGCGCCTCGCGCCTCCCCTCCGGCGGCGGCACCGGCGCGGGGGTGGGGCTCGGGTCGAACATCACGCCGAGGAGCTGCACCCCGCTCACGCCGTCGATCATGCAGTGATGCACCTTGGCGAAGATGACGCTCCGCTCTTCGCGGTAGCCGTCGATCTGGTGCAGCTCCCAGAGCGGCCGCGAGCGCTTGAGCGGCTGCGCGAAGAGGCGGCTCACGAGCGTGACGAGCTGCTCGTCGCTGCCCGGCGGCCGAAGCTGCTGGTGCAGCACGTGGTGGCGGATGTCGAACTGCGGGTCGGGCTCCCAGGTGGGATGCGCCAGGTTGAGCGGCACGGACACCACGCGCTCGGTGTAGCGCGGGATGAGATGCAGGCGCCCGGCGAGGTCGGCGAGCAGCCGGTCGAAGTCGATCGCCCCCTCGACCGTGTACACGCCGCCCACGTGCAGGAGCTGCCCGGTACGCTCGAGATAGTAGAAGGCCGCATCGAGCGACGTCATGCGGCTGCCGTTGGTGGGCTGCGACATCGCCCGCCTCAGGTGCCTTCGAGGACGAACGTCACCTGCACGGTGGCGCGGTACTCGGCGATCTTTCCGCCCTCGACCGCGGCGTTCTCCTTCAGCACCTCGATGCCGGTGATGCCGCGCAGCGTCTTGTTGGCGCGCTCGAGGGCGTTGCGGACCGCGTCCTCCCAGCTGTGCGGCGAGGCGCCGATGATCTGCGTGATGCGTGCGACCGCCATGATCCCCTCAGTCCAGGACGAAGGTGATCTTCATGTCGACCCGGTACTCGACGATCAGCCCGCGCTCGACCTTCACCCGCTTGCCGAGCACCTCGAGCCCGGTGATGCCGCGCAGCGTGCGCGCCGCGCGTGCCATCCCCTCCTCGACCGCCTCCCGGAAGCCGTCGGGGGACGACGCGATGATCTCGGTGACCCGGGCGACCGCCATCCGGCCCCGGCGTAACAGAGATGCGCGACCTGGCGCAAGCTCCGCTTTGGCGGCCATACTGCCGGCCCCATGGGAGCGCTCGCCCTCGCCCGCCGCCACCTCCGGGGCCAGGGCCCGCGCGCGGCGCTCACCGCGGCGGGGGTGGCGTGCGGGGTGGCGCTCGTGGTCGCCATCCGCATCATCAACGCGAGCACGCTCGCCTCGTTCACCGACGCGATCGAGGACCTGGCCGGCACCGCGGCCCTCCAGGTGCGCGGGCCGGGGCCCTTCCCCGAGGAGGTCGCGGAGCGGCTCCGCGCGATCCCCGGCGTCGACCACGCCGTCCCGATCGTCACCGCGACCTTCTTCGGCACGGAGCCCCCCATCGCCGGCGAGGCCCTCTCGGTCTTCGCCGCCGACGTGACCGACGGGCACGCCATCCGTACGCTCCACCTGGTCAAGGCCGGCGAGCACGTGGTCGACGACCCGCTCGGCTTTCTCGTCGACCCGCGCAGCCTGATCGTGACCGACGCGCTCGCCGCGCGGCTCGGCATCACGACGGGCGCGTCGCTCCCGCTCCGCACCCCGCACGGCATCGAGACCTTCACCGTGCGCGGCGTGCTGCCGCCCGGCGGCGTCGGGCGCGCCTTCGGCGGCAACCTGATCCTGATGGACGTGGTCGGCGCGCAGCTGGTGCTGGGCGAGGACGGGCTCATCGATCAGGTGGACGTGACCCTCGAGCCGGGCGTGCGGGTGGAGGACGTGGAGCCGCGCCTCGACGCGGCGCTCCCGGCGGGGCTCGAGGCGATCCGCCCCGCTCGCCGCGGCGAGCAGATCGAGCGCTACCTGGCCTCCTTCCAGACCCTGCTCTCGGGGCTCTCGGGCCTGGCGCTCCTGGCGTCCATCTTCGTGGTCGGGAGCGCGGTCGCGACCTCGGTCGCCGCCCGCCGCCGCGAGCTCGGCATCCTCCGCTGCGCCGGCGCCGAGCGGCGCCAGGTGGCCGCGCTCGTGCTGGGCGACGCGCTCGCCACGGGGACGGTCGGCGCCGCGGCGGGCGTGCCGCTCGGGATCGTGCTCGCGCGCCTCCTCCTCCGCACGGTGAGCGAGTCGACCGAGCTCATCTTCTCGATGACGGTCTTCACGGCCCGGCTCGAGCTGTCGGCCTGGTCGCTCGTCGTGGGCGTCGCCACCGGCATCGGGGCCGCCGTCTTCGCCGCCTGGCTGCCCGCGCGCGACGCCGCGCTCGTCTCGCCGCTCGTCGCCGTGCGCAGCGCCGACGCGGAGCACGCCACGCGCCGCTGGCGGCCGCACGGGACGATCCTCGCGGCCGCCCTGCTCACGGGCGGCGGGCTCTGGGCCGAGAAGCGCTTCGACTCGCCCTGGTGCGGGAACGTGGCCGCGCTCGCCGCCGACTTCGCCCTCGTGCTCGTCTTCATGCGCCTTGCCGGCGGGGCCGCGGCCCTCTTCCTCGGCCCCGCGCGCGAGGCGCTCGGCTTCGCGGGCCGCCTCGCCGTCGACCGCCTCGTTCGCATCCCGGACCAGCTCGCGCTCGCGGCGGCGGTCCTCGCCCTCGGTCTCGGCCTCATGATGACGGCCGCGACCGTGGCGCGGAGCTTCGAGCAGTCAGTGCTCGACTTCATCCGCCGCCAGGTGCACGCCGACCTGGTGGTCGCCTCGACCGCCACCACGGGCTGGATCGAGGCGCCGCTCGACGAGGGCGTCGGCGACCGCCTCGCGGCCGTCCCGGGCGTGGCCCGCGTCGAGCGCGTGCGGCTCGCCGAGCACGCCTACCGCGGCGCGCGCATCAGCATCGACTCGCTCGACGCGAGCGCCTTCGCGCCCGAGCGCGAGGCGGACTTCAGCTTCGCGGCGGGCGATCCGCAGGCGGCGCTCGCCGCGGTGCGCGCCAGCACGGGCGTCCTCGTGTCGCGCAACTTCGCGCGCCAGTTCGACGTGGGCGTGGGCGCGACGCTCCGTCTCGACACGCCCGGCGGGCCGTTCGAGGCCCCGGTGGTCGGCGTGGTGGTGGACTACGTCTCGCCGCGGGGCAGCGTCATCCTCGCCCGCCCGACCTACCAGCGCTGGTGGGCGGATCGGGCGGTCAACCGCTTCCACGTGACGCTCGCGCCCGGCGCGTCGCTCGACGCCGTCCGTCACGCGGCCTTCGCGGCGGTGGGCGCCGCGCAGGGCGTGAAGGTGCTGACCCAGCGCGAGCTCTATGCCTACCACCAGGACGCCGTGCGGCGCGCCTTCCGCCTGACCGACGCGCTCGAGATCCTGCCCCTGGTGGTCGCCGCGCTCGGCCTCGCCGAGGCGCTCCTCGCCGTCTCGCTGGATCGCCGCCGCGAGTTCGCGCTCCTGCGCGCGGCAGGCGCGACGCGTGCGCAGGTGGCGCGCGCGGTGGTGGGCGAGTCGGCGGGAGTGGGCGTGCTCGGGCTCGCCGGCGGGCTCGCGATCGGCCTCGTCCTGGCGCTCCTCTGGGTGCGGGTCAACTTCACCTACCAGCTCGGCTGGGAGATCGACTTCCACTTCGCCGCGGGGAGCATCCCCGCGGCCGCGCTGGCGGCGCTCCTGGTGAGCATCCCCGCCGGGCTCCTGCCCGCCCGGCGGGTGGCGCGGCTGCCGGTGCTGGAGGCGCTGCGGGCGGAGTAGCGACCGTGGTAGACGGGACGGGCCATGGGGCGCTCTACACTCTTCGCCCTGCTGCTCCTCGCTGCTTGCGGCGGCATGCGGCTCGAGGACCGCACCACCGACCCGACGCTCCCCGCCTCCGCCCTCGAGGTGGTCGCCGACCTCGACTACCCGCCCGGCAACATCGCGGTCTCGGGCACGGGCCGCGTCTTCTTCACGCTGCACCCGAACGGCGACCCGCCGATCAAGCTGGTCGAGCTGATCGGCGGGAAGCCGGTGCCGTATCCGGACGAGGCGTCGCAGAGGACGAGGTTCGACTCGCCGCTCGCCGTCCGCATCGATCGCCAGGGCCGGCTCTGGACCCTCGACTTCGCCCGCTACGGGCGCGGGCAGCCGCGGCTTCTCGCCTTCGACCTCGCCACCAACACGCTCGTCCACCAGTACGAGTTCCCCTCCGATGTGGCCGGCTTCCTCTCCATGCTGAACGACTTCCAGGTCGACCCGCGCGGCGAGAAGATCTACATCGCCGAGACGAGCCCCATCCGCCAGAGGCCGGCGCTCGTCGTCTATGACATCGCCAGGCACACCAGCCGGCGCGTGCTCGACGGCCACCCCTCCGTGCAGGCGGGCAACTACGTCACCCGCACGCCCGAGCGGACGATCAGGGTCCTCGGCGTCTACACCGTCAGGATCGGCGTCGACTCGATCACGCTCGACGACCGCGGCGAGTGGCTCTACTATGGCCCCTTCAGCGGCGACCGCCTCTACCGCGTCGCCACCCGCGACCTGAACGACGCGTCATTGACGCCCGAGGCGCTCGGCGCGCGCGTCGAGACCTTCGGCCCCAAGACGATCAGCGACGGGCTCTCGATCGACGCCGCGGACACGGTCTACCTGAGCGACCCCGAGCACTCCGCGATCCTCGCGCTCGGTCAGGACCGGAAGCTGACGACGCTCCTGAAGGACCCGCGGCTGCGCTGGCCCGACGGCTTCAGCTTCGGCCCCGACGGCTGGCTCTACGTGACCTGCAGCTCGCTCCAGCACGTCATGTTCCGCACGACGGCGCACATGAAGGCCAACGCCCCGTACCAGGTGTTCCGCTTCAAGCCGGGGCTACGGGGGGTGCCGGGGCATTGAGTCTCGGCCTAGCTGCCCGGCGTCGTGCCCGCGAGGCCGTGCGCGACCTTGAGCGCTACGGCGAAGATGGTGAGCGTCGGGTTATAGCCCGACGAGGTCGGGAATACGCTGCCGTCGCAGGCGTAGAGGTTGTCGAGGTCGTGGAAGCGGCCCTGCGCATCCGCGACGGAGGTCGCCGGGGTGCTGCCCATGCGCAGCGTGCCCATGATGTGCCGCGACGACGGCGGTCCGACCAGGAAGGGATCGATCGGCGTCGTGAAGATCTTGTCGTCGAGCTTGGCCTCCGGGACCCCTGACTGCCGGAGCACCTGGCGGAGAATGGCCCTCAGGTGGGGGAGGTAGAAGCAGCGGGTTGCGAGCTCGTAAGGGTGGCTCTTGTAGGTGATGCGCGCCACCGGCTGGCCGTAGACGTCGGTGAAGCGACTGTCGAGGTCGACGTAGTTCGTGAGCTGGGGGGCGTCCTCGGCCTGCATGGTCATACCGAGCAGGTGCTGGCCGAGAGCCAGGTCGCGCAGCGCGTTCTTGAGCATGGTCCCGCGACGGATGCCGAGCTGCACGTAGCTGGCGCCGTCCTCGGTGATCGGCTGACCTTGCGAGGCGCCGAACTCGCAGATGCCGCCCAGGGCGACGACCGGCGTGCCGCCGCCAAACACCCGTATCTCCTCGCCGCCGGGCATGACGCCGCGGAAGTCGGAGATGCCGTGGGTTACGGCACGGCCGCGCTGGCCGTGCACGCGCTGCGGGACGAAGCCGTTCACGTTGGTCTGCAGGTGGAACATGAGGTTCCGTCCCACCTGCCCGCTCGAGTTGCCGAGCCCGGGGCCGCCCGGGTCCGAGAGCAGGCAGAGGCGGGCCGACTCGATGGCGCTCGCGGCCAGCATGAAGACGTGCGCGCGGGCGGTCTGGCGGTTGCCGTCGCCGTCGATGTATTCGGCCGCGCTGACGACCCGCCCCTGGTAGAGCAGGCGGGTGACGCGCGCGTTGAAGCGCAGCTGGCACTTTTTGGTGAGCAGCGCGCGCCGCAGCGTCGTCACCGCCGGCGAGCCCTTCGAGTTGTTCGGGCAGCCGAAGCCGCTGCACAGCCCGCAGTCGACGCACGGCGGACGGTCGTCGGGAGCCGTCGGGTCGTAGGAGCGCGCGAAGCGGGTGGTGATGGCGGCGGGGTAGGTGTGCGGGTTGAGCGCGCCGATGTCCGGCACGCTCACCTCCTTCGCCGCGTCGGCGATGAGCAGGTTCATGTACATGCCCAAGCCTGCCGGCGTGGGATAGGGCTGGCTCCGCCGCGACTCGTAGATGCTGTCGGCGTTCCCCTGCGTGCCGTAAAGGCGCTCGGCCTCGACGTAGAACGGCTCGAGGTCGTCGTAGGTGAACGGCCAGTCGGCGAAATTGGCGGCCGGGCTCGCGGGATCGTTGAAGCCGGGCACGACGAGGCCCGGAGTGGCGCCGATCAGCGCCTCGATCGCCGACTTGAGCCGGAAGTCGACGGCGTTGAAGCGCGGGGTCTTGCAGTCGGCGTGCTGGAAGGCGCCGCCCACGGCCTTCGGCAGCGAGTTGACGTCGTCCATTAGGGAGCCGAGCCTCGTGGCGTCGCCGCGGAAGGTCCGCGGCTCGAGGAACGGATCCTGGAAGATGTAGTTGCGGACCGAGTACTTGAGCTCGTCGTTGCTGTGGAGCGGAAACGGCAGCGGCTTCGGGTCGTCGAGGCCGGGGAACGGGTTGTCGCCCGTCTCGAGCACGAGCACCGTCTTGCCGGCGGCCGTGAGGACGTGGGCCGCGCTCCCCCCGCCTGCTCCGCTCCCGATGATGCAGACGTCGAAGGGCTCGGTGAGGCTCGGCTCCCCGAGGACGTCGTCCGCTTCGCGCTTGCGTCGCGCCATGCGCGTCTCTCAGCAGGTCTCGAAGGCGCGTGTGACGGTGACGATCAGGTTCTGGATCGCGTCCGCGTCGGCCGAGATCGGGCGGGGCGTCAGGACGCCGCCCGGGAACTCGTCGGGATTGGGTGTCGTCATCGGGTGGTCGGTGCGCTCGTTGTAGTCGTTCTTCTGGCGCGAGAAGATCGAGTAGCCGAGGGGCTGATCGTCGCCCTCGAGACCGATCATCTTCCACCCCCGCCGGCCGTGGTTGCCGCCGTACTCGGGCACCGCGAAGCAGCCCTCGAGGGTGTGCTGGATCACGAGGTCGAGGAAGGTAACGCCGCGGCGGGGGTCGCGACGCAGCACGGCCGGGCGGTCGAGCATGGCGAGAACCTCGTCCTGTTTCGCCTCCGTGAGGCGCACAAATGGGGCGCCCGCCATCATCCGCGCGACCTCGTCCACGCGCGCGAGCCCCGCCTGGTAGATGTCGCGCAACCCTGTGAGCGGTCCGAGCGCCGCGTCGTTGAAGTCGGCGCCGGGTACCGCCCCCGAGCCGAACAGCTCTGCGCGCCAGCGGAGCTCTTGGACGCGCGTCAGGGGGATGAAGCGCTTGAAGGCGTTCTTCGGCCGCTTGCGCGAGGGCTGGCCCGTGTCGTTGTCGGGAAAGGGGTTGCGGTTGCTGAACGGGCCGCCGGCGAAGATGAGCGGGACGCGAGCGCGGCGATCGAACGCCGTCAGCATGCGCTCGATATAGACGGCCGAGCCGAGTGCCCTGGCGCCCGGATCCTGGTCGGGCGGGATGATGCGGTCGCAGAGGGCCTGTAGGGTGGCGAACTCGTGGCGCGTGAGGAAGCGGCCCCGCGCGGCAGCGTAGGCCCGGCTCGCCCGAGTGAACGGCGAGGCCGCCGCGGCGAGCAGCAGCGCGAGCGCCTTCAGGAACTCGCGCCGGCTGAGAAGGACGGCGGCCGAGGCCGGCGGCGCATCCCAGCAGAGCTCCGCAGGCGCGGACTCGCGTGGCGCCGCGGGCAGGCGGGCGAGCTTGAGCCGGAGCACGCGGGCTTATAGCCATAGTCGAGCTTGCCGGGTCAAGATTCGCGGGCCGCGCGTGTCGCGGGCCGCGCGTCCGCCGCGCGCGCCGCGACCGGCATCCCGACCGTGCTTGCCCACGACTCCTACCTCCTCAACCTCGCCGTCCCCGTGGGACGCGCTCCGTGTGCGAGCGCCGCGGGGCTACGACGCCGCCATGGCGGAGCTCGCGGGAGCGCCATGTTTGGCCGACGTATTGGTTTGCCCGTTACGGCATGGGTCTGCTACCAGTCTCCATGCCCAGATCGGGCCGGCGCGCAGCGAGCACTGCCGCGTTGCTGAAGCGGGTCCTCGCTTCGCCCTCCTACCGCGGCAAGCACGTCATCCTCCTGCGCGGCAAGGTGTACACCGCGGCTTCGGGTCGTGAACTCACCCGGCTGTTCGACCGTCTGGTGAAGGAGCACCCCGGAGCAACGCCGACCCTGGCCTATGTCCCGACGGCGCAGACGCTCGTGCTGATCCTGCTGCGCGCCGAGGAGCGGGCGGAGCGCGGCCAGCGCCGCGGGCGTGCCGGCGAGCGCGTAGTCGGGCACGCGGCGGCCGGCGGCCGCCGCCCCGGTACTCGGAGCCGCCGCCCACGGCGGCGAAGATTGCGCCCGGACGCCTCGGTCCTCAGTGTCCCTTCTGCACGTTCGCTACCGCAAACGTGTCGTCCGGGACGCCCGTGTTGTAACGCACGTTGCGGACCTTGAAGAGGGTGTGCGTGCCGTACTGGACGTTGGCGACGTTGGACTCGAGCGCGGTCGCGTAGTCCTGGATGCGCTCGTAGCGCTTCATCGTCACGGTCTTGAAGAGCCGTCCCTCGAGGTCGTACACCTCGACCTTCCAGAGCAGGAAGTCGCCGGTGCCGAACCACAGGCGGTAGCGCGAGTACGGGAACTCCTTGTTCTTCGGCTCGAGCCCGACCACGTGGCAGGGTTTCCCGTCGACCTCGGTCTCGGGCCCGAGCGTCGCCGTCGCCTCGCTGTCGTTCCACTGCTGGATGCGCACGAGGAGCTCGAGGTCCCGGTAGCTCAGATCGGTGCCCATGAAGTTCTCGTCGCGCGCCGCGTCACCGAGGCGGCGCGCCTTGCGCGTGGACGGCGTCCACACCCACTGCTGGTCCTTCTCGCCGCGCGGCGAGAGGTGGAGGAAGAGCGTCCCGGTCACGTCGGCGGGCGCGGTGAACTCCATGAAGGTGCGGTGCTCGCCGCGCGGCTCGGTCTGCTCGCTCACGTTCGCCTCGCGCGTGCGCGCGAGCGTGGTCGTGTAGGTCTCCATGGTCGCCTCGAGTACCCGGTCGCGCCAGGTCGAGAACCCGTTCTTCTTCTGCGCGGTGTCGATGACCTCGCGCCCGGTGAGCGCGGCCGCCGGCGTGAGCGAGCCGCAAGCGAGGACGAGGGCAGCGACCAGCGAGAGGCGCTTCGTCATGACGACCTCCACGAGATCTCGGGCGACAGCACGAGGGGCGAGGCGGGAAAGTCCGCGCGATGGCGGGCCAGCTCCGCGTTGCCGGCGCGGCGCAGCGGATCGCGCGCCCGCCGGATGAACAGCGCGCTCACGGGCACGAAGAGAAGGCTCCCGAGGAGCGCCAGCACGACCTCGCCGATCCAGAGCGTGATCGCCAGGTTGAAGACGAGAATTCCCAGATAGAGGAGCGGCTCGAGCAGCCCGCCCCAGGGCACGTGTCGCACGCCCGCCGCCGGCCACGCCGTCCGCCGCTCGAGCGCCTGGAAGGCCGCGATGGTGGCGCCCGCGACCACGAACCAGCCGGCGTAGTTGCTGAGCGGCACGCCGAAGTGGATGCCGCCCTCGGGATAGTAGTAGATGCGGCCGAGGAACCAGCGCTCGCCCCGCACCGTGAGCGGGTCGATCACCAGGTCGAGGAGCGTGGTCAGGAAGGCGCCGGTCACGAGTACGCGCCACGAGGTGCGGATGGCACGCGTGTCGGCCACCTGGAAGTCGCCCCGGCCGCACACGAGCGGCGCAGAGAGGAAGATGGCGAGCGCGTAGCCGAGGTAGCAGAGGAAGGTGAAGGAGAGCGAGTCGAAGAACGGCACGTTCGCGAGCCAGAGCTCCTGGTCGCGCGTCGCGTCCACGTAGACGTAGAGGCCGAACGGAAAGCCGTTGCGCGTCGAGCTGAACTCGGCCGCGTAGGCGATCGCCCACGCGACCGCCGAGAAGGTCACCGTCTTCGCCCACCCCATCCTGGTGACCGCCGCGAACACGTACACGGCGAGAAAGACGAACACGTACGGCCGCAGCATGAGCGTTCCGACGAGTAGGTGGAGAAATCCCATCGCGTCAACGCTCCTGCCTGCGCCTGCCTCCGAGCAGGCGCTTCAAGAGGCCGCCCGCGGCTTCGCCCAGGTTGCTCCCGCCGAGGAGCGCGCGCGCCACGGTGGCCGCGAACGCCGGGTCGGGGCTCACGTGAGGCCGGCCCACCGGCCCGCGGGCACGGAGCGGGATGGTGAGCCGCCCGCTCGTGTCGACCAGCACGGGCCGCGCGCTCGACTGGCCGAGCAGGTCGTCGGTGAGCGCCGGGGAGGCGACCACGCGGAGGGTCGCGTCCAGGTCGCCGTCGAGGCCGAGGCTCCCCTCTCCGTGCGCCTCGTAGCTCGACGCGGCGAGCACCAGGTCGTCCGAGCGGATGCGGCCGCCCGCGAGACGGCCGGAGCCCGAGAGACGCGTGAAGCGGAGGTCGTCGCTCGCGAACAGGTCCGGGTAGCGCTCGCGCAGGCGGTCCGCCACACCCGGCTTCAAGAAGGCCTCGAGTGCATCGAGCACCGGGCGCCCGAGGCCGGCGCCCTCGATGCGCCCGTCGGTGACCGCGAACCGTCCCTCGCCGGTCGCCCCGCTCGTGAACGTGGGTGCCTCGGGTGGCGGACCGGCGAGCGTGCCGTGCAGCTCGAGCGTCCCCGCGGGCCGCGGCCGATCCTTCGCCGCCGGGAGCTCGGCCAGCTGGAGGCCACGCGCGTCGAGCTCGGCCCTCAGCCCGGCGCCCTTCCCCTCGCTCGTCAGATGGGCCGTCCCCTCGACCGTGCCGCCGAGCGTCTCGAGCCTCGCCGACTCGAGATCGAGTACCGGCGGGCTCGCATGCAGGTTCGCGGTCAGCCGTTTCACGACGACCCGGCCGAAGGCGCCCGGGCCGGCCTGAAGCGAGCCGCGGTAGGCGGGCCGCCCGCCCGCCAGCTCGAGCACGCCCTCGCTCACGATGTCCTCGAGGCGGAGGTCGGCGGTGGCGAGGCGGGCGCGGATCGCGACCGGCACGGGCGCGGCGAAGTGCGGCTGGCGCGCGTCCACGGCCACGTCGGCCAGCTCCACCGTCCGGCCCGCGGAGAGGTCACGATAGCGCAGGGTGCCGTGGCGGAGCCGGAGCGAGGCGAGCTGGAAGGCGGAGGGGGCTCCGGCGGTGGCCGCGGCGGCCGGCGCCCCTGGCGGGGCCGCCGTCTTCCCGAGCGAGTCGATGTTCACGGCGCCCGCCTGCGTGCGCACCAGGTTCACCACCGGCGCCTCGATGAGGACGCGATCGACGACCAGCCGGCGGCGGACGAGCGGCAGGAGCTGCAGCCTGAGCTCGATCTCGCGCGCCGTGAGGAAGGGCTCCCTCGTCCCCAGCGCGGGCTCCTCCGCGATCGAGACGCCCGCGAGCGTGACGCCCGCCCCGCCGCGGATGGTGAAGCCGAGGCGCTCGGCCGTGAGCTCGCGTCCGAGCCCCTTCCCCACCTCGGCGAGCAGCCGATCCGAGTGCGTCGAGGCGTAGTCGGCGAGCGCGGCGAGCGCCGCCACCACGACCAGGGCCACGCCCGCCGCCACGAGCGCGACCCGCCGGAACCGCCTCACCCCTCGAACTCCTCGTAGTTGGTGACGCGCCAGGCGCCGTCGGCGAGGCGCACGGTGACGAGCCAGCGGCGCTCGAGGCGGTCCGCGTCCTCGATCGTGATGCTGCCCCGGTAGAGATAGCGAACGGCCTCGGTGCCGTCGGGATGCTCCTCGAGAAGCCGGTAGTGCACGCTCGGCTTGCGTGTGGCCTCGTCGATCACCTGGCCCTGCACGAGCCGCAGCTCGTCCTCCACCTTGTGCCGCGCGAGGTCGGCGGTGAACTCGAGCGCGGCGGGCAGATCGATGCGCACGTAGTGCGCGTCGAGGAAGCGCTCGGCGGTACCACGCGGCGTGTTCGCGGCGGCGCGGCAGCCCGCGACGAGGAGCGCGGACAGCACGAGAGTGCGCGCGGTGCCATGGCGCATCCTCACCGTGCTTCGGGGACCTAGCAGGAACCGTGTCCACCTTACAAGAACGGCGAGATAGCCACCTGAGGCCGGCGGGTTGTGGGGTGGAGTGGGGTGACGTCGGCAACAAACGGCAACAAACCGTTGGCGCCAACCCCGCCATCGCCGTCGAGGTCGAGTTGGACCGCATCCCCGAAGTCCTGAGCGAGAATCGAGCGGCTGCGAGTTCCCCCGCTGTAGGCGCACCTACGCTGCTGGCGGGCGCTGCTCGGTGACGACGAACTGCCTGAGCAAGACGCCGCGCGTCGGGGCTGCACCATGTTCGGATGGACGGCCAAGAGATGATCGCGAGGGCGCACTCCTCCTCGTTCCCAATTCGGTCGGCCTCCGATGGATAGTACCGCCAACAGTGCGATGGTCGCCGTCATCGGAGACCGCTGCATTGCAGACAGAGGGGACTCACGCTACCTGTGGGCCCAATGCGCCTCCTCGCCGTGTGGCTCCTTGTTGGCCTCTTCGCACCAGGTATGAGCCACGCGGAGTTCGTGCGAAAGCGCGCGACTTCAAATGCCTGACCAAGGGGGTCAAGGCCGAAGGCAAGCACTTCTACATCTTCAACCGCAACCGCAAGCGTCTCCGGGAAGCGGTCGAGATGAGCCGCAGCGGAGACCTCGGGAAAGGGCTATCCCGAAGGCACCATCCTTCAGCTCCTCCCAGGCGAGGCGATGGCCAAGCGCGGCGGCCCCTACAACTCCGGGGGCAACGGCTGGGAGTGGTTCAGGCTCACCTTCACGCCGCACGGCCGCGCCAAGGTCGATAGGCATGGGCGACAGCCTGATCGCTGGAATCACTTTGGCGAACAAGGGCATGCTGCTGACGCGGAACAGGCAGCACTTTGCACGCGTTCCAGGTCTCGCGCTGGGAACCCTGCGAGACTGAACAGGCCTGCAAGAAGAAGCCGTAGTGCCGACGCCCCTCATCTCGCCAACGTGACCAGCCTGGAGCACGAGCGGTGGAAGCGGGCGCACCCCCGAGTTCTGCCGCCAGATGGGTATCTGGACTGCCCCCGCCCTGGCTCATCAGTAGCGTCCTCCCTTCCCCCGCGCGCGACAAGAGGATCGTGGGGCCGCAACGGACACACTCGCTCCCCAGCCGGCACCGACAACCCCATAAGCTAGCAGCTTCGCGCGTCTCTTCGTGCCGCTCTCGCCGTGCGCTTACCTTTCGCCCGTCCCGCGCTCGTGAAGTACGGTCGGGGGTCGATCGCATCGCCGCCCCACCACCGCCCGTCGCTCGGGCGCACCATCACCTGGAAGTGCAGATGCGGCTCGCGCCGATGAGCGTCCCCAGTCGTGCCGACGGAGCCAATCACTTGGCCGCGGACGAGACGGGTGTCCTTCGCCAGCCCGTGACAATACGCAGCCAGGTGGGCGTAGTAGTAGATGAAATGTTCGCTCTCGTCGGTTGCATATAT
>VBKJ01000029.1 GCA_005879795.1 Deltaproteobacteria bacterium | reverse complement strand
ACGGCATGTCGTACTCGAGGTACTTCATGTCGGCGTAGGCGTACTCGGCCGTCGGCCGGTAGTAGAACATCAGGTAGATGCCGGTCACGACCGTCACCAGGTAGAGGAGGAAGGTGATGCCGCCCATACACCACGTGAAGCGGAGCCGGGTCGCGTGCCGGCGCACCTTGGAGGGGTGGAGGTGGAGCCACACGTTCCCCGACACCATGAGGATGCGGTTCCGCGGCGTGTCGTCGTAGCCGTGGCGGAAGATGGACTGCCAGACCTGCGATTCGGTGATCTGGCGCTTGATCTCGTCCCATCCGGACATGGGTCACACCTTCAGGAAGGCGCCCGGCTTGTTCCAGTCGCCCTTCTCGTAGAGATACTTGACGCTCTTGTCGATCAGGATCTCGCCGTCCTCGGCCTTGGTGATGCGCAGGCGCTCGAGCGGGCGCGGCGCCGGGCCCTCGAAGTTGATCCCGGTCTTGTAGAAGCCGCTCCCGTGGCACGGGCACTTGAACTTGTTCTCGGCGGTGAGCCAGCGGGGCGTGCAGCCGAGGTGCGTGCACTTGGCGAACAGGGCGTAGAGCCCCTCCTCGGTGCGGATGATCCACACCCGCTGGTCCTTCTTGAACTTCTCGCTCACCTCGCCGATCGTGTAGTCGCTCGAGCGGCCGGCCTTGAAAGTCGAGGGCGGCTGGAAGAGGACGCGCGGGAAGGCCGAGCGGACGGCCGCGAGCAGCGAGACGCCCGAGAAGGCCGCGAAGATGCTCCAGCCGAAGCGCCCGAAGACGTCGCGCCGGGACCAGAGGCCGCCGAGCTGGGCGCGCTCGCGGGCGCGCTTCTCGCGCTCGCGTTGCTGCTCGATCACCCGGCGGGCGGCGAGCGCGGCCGGATCTTCCTGCTGCGCCTCGGCCTTAGCCATCGATGCCCGGTCCCCCCCGTGCGAGCGTGCCCCGCCGGCCGGGGGCGGAAAAATGAAAAAGGTTCAGCTCCTGCATTAGTGCGGCTTGGGCGGTGCGGGCGCGCGGTGGAAGAAGGTGTCGATCAGGCCCCATATTCCCATCAACACCGCCATCCCGAAGAGGCCGATGCCGAGCGGCGCGAACAGCAGCACGAGCGGCAGAGAGACGAGGCCGATGAGGATCGCGAACGCGAGGGGACTGAACTGCGGGGCATGCGTCAACGTGGTCGACGCCGCCGCGGGGACGTCGTCGCGCTCCGTCTCCTCCTTCAGTAAGCCGATCGCGTATTCGCGCAGGTCCTGCCTCGACTCGGGCCCCGCGGTGTTGACCACCTCCGCGAGCCGCCGCGCGAGGTCCTCGACCTGCCGGTCGAGCTCGCGCTGCCGCGCCGCGTCCGGGTCCGGCGTCCGCCGATCTTCCGCCAAACGCGGTCTTCTAGGCCCCGCGCCGGGGGTTGTCAACAAACCTGACGACTTCCACGCGGTCTCGGGGCAGCCCGGCGCTCAATCGCCGGCCTGGAAGTGGACCTGGAGCGAGCGGCCCGCGCGGCGGACGGAGAGACGGACGGGCGCGGCGGCGGGGCGCGCGCCGGCGCGGCTGGTGAGCTCGTCGACCGAGGAGACCGGCTCGTCATCGAGGGCGACGATGACGTCGCCGCGCGCCATGTCGCGGGCGGGCGCCGCAGCGGCCACGTCCGAGACCAGCACGCCGCGCCCCTCGGGCGCCTGGAAGAAGGCGGCCATCTCGGGCGTCAGGTCCTGAACCGTGAGCCCCCAGAGGTGCACCGGCGCGGCCCGCCCGGCCGCGGCGCGCGCGAACAGCTCCTCGGCGACCAGGATCGGGCCGTGCAGCCGGAGCGCGAGCGCGATCGCATCGCTCGGGCGCGCATCGACGGTGAGCTCCTTCCCGCCCGGGCGCTGGAGATGGAGCGTGGCGAAGTAGGTGTTGTCGTGAACCTCGCCGATCACCACGCGCGTGAGCTTGCCGCCCAGGCGCTCCACGAGCTGCTTCATCAGGTCGTGCGTCAGCGGCCGCGGCGCCGGTACCCCCTGCATCTCGAGCACGATCGCCTGCGCCTCGAAGGGCCCGATCCAGATGGGCAGCTCCCGGCGGGCCTTCGCCTTCTCGACCAGGCGGACGATGGGCGAGCCGCTGTCGGGGTCGAGCACGACGCCGTTCACGTCGACCTCGACCGGGCTCGCGGCCGCGGCAGCCGACCAGAGCCCGGCGAGACACGCGAGCTTGAGGGCGGACCGCCGCATCATTTGCATTGTACCACAGGCGGCAACTCGCCCCGTTGCACCCGCCGAACCACCTGGCGTATGACCCCGCCGTCCCGTCATGGGGTTCGTCCGGCGTCACCGGCTCGCCCTCGAGCTCGCGCTCCTCGCGCTCGTCGCGTACCTGGCCGCGGTCGGCGTCACGACGGCTCTCGACGCGGCCGTCGACGACGTGCCGCCGGCGCCCGTTGAACCCGCCGCCGCGCCGCCGCCCCACGGCCCCGGTCCGCTCGCCGACTATGCGCTGATCGCCGAGCGCGACCTCTTCAACCCGGCGCGCGAGGGCGGCGCACCCGCGCGCCACGCGGCGCTTCGCCTGTGGGGCGTCGGCCTCCAGGGCCGCGACGCGCGCGCCGTGATCGAGGACACGGCGACGCACCGCCAGGAGCTCTACCGCGTCGGCGACCAGGTGGGCGGGGCGCGCATCGCGTCGATCGACTGGGATCGCGTCACGCTCGAGGACGACGGCGGCGAGGAGGTGCTCGAGCTCGCGCCGCCCGCGACCGCCCCCTCCGCCGAGACGCCCGCCGCGCCGGCTGCCGTCCCCGCCGACGAGCACATCCGCCGCACCGCCGAGAACGCGTTCGTCGTGGACCGTCGGGAAGTCGCGGGCGCGGTCGACAACGTGAGCGGCCTCATGACGCAGCTCCGCGCCGTCGCCGAGGTGCGCGACGGCCGCCCCGCGGGCTTCCGCCTCTTCCAGATCCGCGACGACAGCCTGTTCGCGAGGCTCGGGCTCCGGAACGGCGACGTCGTCGAGCGCGTGAACGGCGCGCAGGTTGCCGACCCGGCGGCGCTCCTCGGCTTCCTCCAGCGGCTCCGCACCGAGCCGCGGGTCGCGCTCGACATCGTGCGCGGCGACGCGCCGCGCACCCTGGTCTACGACCTCCGATGAGGACGAGAGCCGCGCTCCTCCTCGCGCTCGCCCTCGCCGCCTCCGCCCCTGCCGCCGAGGAGGCCACCGTCGCGCTCAACTTCCAGGACGTGGAGCTGCCCGTCCTCGCCAAGTTCGTGAGCGAGGTGACCGGGCGCAACTTCATCGTCGACGACCGCGTGCGCGGCAAGGTGACCATCATCTCGCCCACCCGGATCACGCCCGACGAGGCGTACCTGGTCTTCCAGTCCGTCCTCCAGGTGAAGGGCTTCACCACGGTGCCGAGCGGCGCGTTCACGAAGATCGTGCCCGCACGCGAGGCGGTGGCGAGCGGCGCTCGCCGCGGCGACGAGGTCGTGACCCGCATCCTGCCGCTCCGGCACGCGGATGCCGGCGGGCTCGTGCCCGTGCTCCAGCCGCTCGTCTCGAAGGACGGGCTGCTCACCGCCTATCCGCCCACCAACAGCCTGGTCGTGGTCGACGCGGGCGGCAACGTCGAGCGCCTGGGCGGGCTCGTGGCCGACCTCGACGTGCCCTCGAGCGAGCGCGCGACCGAGGTCGTGACGCTGCGCTTCGCGCCCGCCGACGAGACCGCGCGCCGCCTGCGCGACGCGCTCGGCGGCCAGGCGCTCCGCGTCACCGCCGACGCGCGCACGAACGCGCTCGTGCTCTCCGGCCCGCCCGACGAGGTGCGGCGCGCGCGCGCCGTCGCCGCGCGCCTCGACCAGGCGCTCCCGCCGGGGAGCACGCGCGTCAACGTCTATCGTCTCAGGTACGCGGCGGCGGACGGCCTGGTGCGCGTGCTGGCACAGCTCGTCGGCCAGAAGATCGGCCCGCCCCCGCCGCCCGAGCCGCACGGCAGCTCGCTCGCACGCAGCGCCGCGCGCCGCGCGGAGGCGCTCGGCCTCGGCTACGACGGCGGCATGGGGCAGCCGCCTCCGGCCACGCCGGTCAGCGCCGAGGCCGAGCCCGCGCCGCCCGGCACGCCCGCGGCGATCCCGCTCGCCGCGCCCGTACGGCTGACGGCCGACCCCGCCACCAACTCGCTCATCGTGAGCGCGACGCCCGCGGACTGGGAGACGCTGCGCGGGGTGATCGAGCAGCTCGACGTGCGCCGCCGGCAGGTGTTCGTCGAGGCGATCATCCTGGAGGCGACGGCCGAGAAGACGCGCGCGCTCGGCGTCGAGTTCCGGGTGGGCGCCACGGACGACGGCCACCAGGGCCTCGCGCAGGCGAATCTGGGCACGCTCGCGGGCGCCCTCGTCGACCCGACCTCGCTCCCGGGCCTGATCCTCGCCGCGGCGAGCAACCAGAAGGTCAAGCTGCCGAACGGGCAGGAGGTGCCGGCGCACACGGTGCTCCTGACCGCGCTCCAGACCGACTCCGACGTGAACGTCCTCTCGGCCCCCAACATCATCACCACCGACAACGAGGAAGCGGAGATCGTGGTCGGCCGCAACGTCCCCTTCGTCGCCAGCCGGGCCACCAGCGCGAGCAACCTCGCCAACCTCTTCACCACCGTCGAGCGCCACGACGTCGGCATCACGCTGCGCATGACGCCGCAGATCACCGCCGACGACTTCGTGCACCTGGCGCTCTTCGAGGAGGTGTCCGACATCGACCCGACCGCGACCGCCAGCGTGGGCGACCCGACGCTCGTCGGCCCGACCACGACCATCCGCTCGGCGAGCACGGCGGTGGCCGCGCGCGACGGGCAGACGGTCGTGATCGGCGGGCTCCTGGCGGACACGATCCGCGCCCACGCCGAGGCGGTTCCCTTCCTGGGCCACATCCCGGTCCTCGGCCACCTCTTCCGGCGCGACGACGACCGGCGCACGAAGACCAACCTGCTCGTCTTCCTGACGCCGCACATCATCGCCACCGACGAGCAGATGGCGACCAACTCGCTCCGCGAGCGCGAGCGCATGCGCGCCGCATTGCCGCGCCCACGGCGCGACCGGCCCCCGTTGACCGGCCCCTCGTGGCCGGCGCCCGAGGCGAAGCCGTAACGGCATGGAGCTCGACCGCGAAGCGGCCGCCGCGCTCGGCATCTCCGCCGACGTCGTGGCGCGGGCCGCCTCCCGCCGGCGCGAGGGCCGCACGCTGGCCGAGGCTCTCGCCGAGATCGGCGCGACCGGCGCTGCGACCTTCGGCCGGGCGCTGGCCGAGGCGGCCGGCCTTCCCTTCGCGGCCGCGCCCCCGGCGCTCCCCGCGCGCGAGCTGACCGCGCTTCTCCCCATGCCGTTCGCCAAGCGGCACCTCGTGCTCCCGCTCGCGCGCGACGGGGCCGGGCTCGCCGTCGCGCTCGCCGACCCGGCGGCGCTGGCGGCGCTCGAGGACCTCCGCTTCCTCTACCGCGCCCCGGTGCGGCCGCTCGTCGTTCCCGCGCCGGCGCTGCGCGAGGCGATCACGCGCGCCTACGACGCCGCCGCGCGCTCGGCCGCCGACACGATGGACGCGATCGAGGACGAGCGCCTGGATCTGGTGGCGAGCGAGCTCGACGAGCCACCCGATCTCCTCGAGGCGGGCGACGACACGCCCGTCATCCGCCTGGTGAACGCGCTCCTCGCCCAGGCCGTCAAGGACGGCGCGAGCGACATCCACATCGAGCCCCACGAGCGCGGCCTCGCGGTGCGCTTTCGCACGGATGGCCTCCTGCACGACGTGCTCGCCCCGCCCGGGCGCCTCGCCGCGGCGATCGCGGCGCGCGTCAAGATCATGGCCGGGCTCGACATCGCGGAGCGGCGGCTCCCGCAGGACGGGCGCCTCCGCGTGCGTGTCGCCGGCCGCGACATCGACGTGCGCGTGTCGATCGTACCGACCGCCTTCGGCGAGCGCGTAGCGCTCCGCCTGCTCGACCGGGCGAGCGCGCTCCTCGACCTGCGCGAGCTGGGGCTCGCGCCGGCGACCGCCGCGGCGCTCGAGCGCGTCCTCGGCCAGAGCCACGGCCTCGTCCTCGTGACCGGCCCGACCGGGAGCGGCAAGACGACGACGCTCTACGCCGCGCTCCGGCGGCTCGCGACCGGCGAGCGCAACATCATGACCATCGAGGACCCGATCGAGTACCAGCTGCGCGGCATCGGGCAGATGCAGGTGGGCCCGCGCATCGGGCTCACCTTCGCGGCGGGGCTGCGCGCCGTGCTGCGCCAGGACCCCGACGTCATCCTCATCGGCGAGATCCGCGACCGCGAGACGGTCGAGATCGCCCTGCAGGCGGCGCTCACCGGGCACCTGGTCTTCTCCACGCTGCACACCAACGACGCGCCCGGCGCCATGACGCGCCTGGTCGACATGGGCGTCGAGCCGTTCCTCATCTCGTCGTCGGTCCTGGCCGTGCTGGCGCAGCGCCTCCTCCGCCGCGTGTGCGACGGCTGCGCCGTCGCGGGACGGCCGACTGCCGACGAGCGGCGCGCGCTCGGTCCTGCCACGCCGGAGGTGCTGCGTCGCGCCGGCCCCGGCTGCGCCGCCTGCCGTGGCACGGGCTACCGCGGCCGCAGCGCGATCCACGAGCTTCTCGTCGTCGACGACCCGGTGCGCGCGCTCGTCATGGCGCGCGCCGACGCCGCCCAGGTCCGCCGCCACGCGACCGCGGCCGGCATGGCGACGCTCCGCGACGACGGCTTCGCGAAGGCGCGCGCGGGCGTCACCACCGTGGCGGAGGTCCTGCGCGTGACGCAGGACGAGGGCTGATGCCGGTCTTCGCGTACCGCGCCTTGACGGCCGCCGGCCGGGCCCGCGGCGGCGTCATCGGCGCCGAGAGCGCGCGCGCCGCCTGGCAGGCGCTCCGCGCTCGCGGCTTCTACCCGACCGACCTGCACGAGCAGGCGGCCGGCGCGGGCTGGGTGGGCCGCCGCGTCGGCGCCGAGGAGCTCGCCGCGGCGACGCGCCAGCTCGCGACACTGGTCGGGGCGGGCGTGCCGGTCGCCGAGGCGCTCGCCGCCGTCGCCGAGCAGAGCGAGCATCCCGCGCTCGTGCGCGGGCTCACCGTGGCCGAGGCGCGCCTCCGCGAGGGCGAGCCGCTCGCCGACGCGCTCGCCGCGAGCCCGCGCGTCTTCCCGCCGATGTTCCGCGACCTGGTGCGCGCCGGCGAGGCGGGGGGCGCGCTCGCCACCGTGCTCGCCCGCCTGGCCGACCACGGCGAGGCCGCGGCCGCGCTCCGCGCGCGCCTGCGCGCCGCCCTCACCTACCCCGCCGTCATGGCCGCCGCCACGGTCGCCGTGCTGGCCTTCCTGCTCGCCTGGGTGGTGCCGCAGCTGACGCAGCTGTTCGCGGAGACGGGCTCGCGTCTCCCGCTCGCGACGCGCGCCCTGATCGCGCTGACGAGCTTCGCCCGGCGGACGTGGCCGCTCCTTCTCCTCGCCGGCGCGGGCGCAGCGTGGGCGCTCGGGCGGTGGGCCGCGACGCCCGGCGGCCGGACCCGCATCGACGCGGCCCTGCTCCGTGCCCCGCTCGCGGGACCGATCGTGCGCAAGGCCGCCGTCGCGCGCTTCGCGCGCACGCTCGCCACCCTGCTCGCCGGCGGGCTCCCGCTCGACCCCGCACTCGGGATCGCCGGCGCCGCGACGGGGAACCGCCGGCTGGCCGACGCCGTCGCGGGCGCGCGCGAGGCGGTGCGCGCCGGGGAGCCGCTCGCGCCGGCGCTCCGCGCGACGGGCGTATTCCCGCCGCTCGCCGTCCACCTGGCCGCGGTCGGCGAGCGGGCGGGCTCGCTCGGCGCGATGCTCGAGCGTGCCGCGGCCGCCTACGAGCGCGAGGTGGAGACCGCCGTCTCCGCCGCGACCGCCCTGGTCGAGCCGCTCCTCGTGCTCGTGATGGGCGGCGTCGTCCTGGCGCTCGTGGCCGCGATCCTGCTGCCGCTCTTCGACCTGAACGGGCTCGTCCGATGAGGCGCGGCTTCACGTTGCTCGAGGTGATGGTGGTGATGTTCATCGTGGGGCTCCTCGCCACGCTGGTCGCGCCCAGCATCGTCGGCCGCGCCGACGACGCGCGCCGCACCAAGGCGATCGCCGACATGAAGGGCATCGAGCAGGCGCTCAACCTCTATCGCCTCGACAGCGGCGGCTACCCGACCACCGAGCAGGGTCTCGAGGCGCTGGTCCACAGGCCCGAGCGGCCGCCCGTGCCACGCGCCTGGAACCCGAACGGCTACCTCGAGCGCGTGCCGCTCGACCCGTGGGGGCACGCGTACGTCTACCTG
>VBKJ01000028.1 GCA_005879795.1 Deltaproteobacteria bacterium | reverse complement strand
CGGCTCCGCGGTGTTGCGGGGGGGACCCGGCTCGGAGTGGGCCCTCTCCGTGCTCCTGATGCCCGCGGCCGCGTTCTGCGGCGCCGCGCTGGGAAGCCGGTTCGCCGACGGCCGCTGAGGCTTCCGGCGGCGGCCGTCGTTGGTCGCGCCGTACCGCGACGCGTGGTTCGACGTCCCAACCGCCCGCAGCGGCATCCACCTGACCGATACCGCCGGCTCGTACCGCGCCTTCATCGCCGAGGGCTTCGGACCGGACTGGAATCCCGTGGCTCTTTAGCCGGGCTCCCGGGCTCGTCGGGCGGATGTATCCGCTCCACCCGAGGAGGACGTTGACGATGGACTCCATGCTGGTATTCCTCTTCGCACCGAGGCCGTTCGAGCCGGTCGGAGGCGGATGAGCAAGAGAGTGCATCGACCAGAGGTTCGCGAGGGCTATGACCGCTGGTCGGAGAGCTACGACCAGACGCCGAACCCGCTCGTCGCGCTCGATCGACGGCACACGGTCGCGCTCCTGCGGCCCCGCAGGAGCGAGCGGATCCTGGACGCGGGATGTGGAACCGGCGCTCACCTCGGCCTGATGCTTCGCTCGGGTAGCTTCCCGGTTGGTCTCGATCTGTCACGGGGCATGTTGAAAGTCACACGCGCCAAGCACCCTTCGGTCCCCCTCGCGCAGGCGGACCTGAACGACCGGTTACCCGTCCGGCGGCGCTCCTTCGACGCCGTCCTGTGTGCGCTCGTCGGGGAGCACCTGAGCAACCTCCGCCTGCTGTTCCGCGAGATCCGCGACGGCCTCGTTCGAGGAGGGCGGTTCGTCTTCTCGGTGTTCCATCCCGAGATGGCCGCGGCGGGTATCGAGGCGAACTTCGAGCGGGATGGCGTCGAGTATCGCCTCGGAGCGCTTCGACATACGGTGGCGGATTACCTGAACCTGATCGACGGCGCCGGATTTCGTGGCATCGAGGTGTACGAGTTTCGCGGTGACGACATCCTGGTCCAGCAGGTGCCCTGGGCATCGAAGTACCGCGGCCGGCCGCTGCTGCTGGCGGTGGAGGCGCGCGAGAGCTGATGCCGGTTCAAGCGCGACCGGCCAGCCTCCGATACTCAACTCCGGGAGACCATTCACCATGCTCCGACTCGGGAACCTGATCGCCATCGCCCTTGCTGCATGGGTCGCCGTGGCGCCGCCTCCTGCTCTGGCCGACCCGCCGGCCGTGCAAGTGTTCAAATCTCCCACCTGTGCGTGCTGCGCGAAGTGGGTAGAGCACCTGCGGGCCCACGGGTTCGCCGTCCAGGTGACCGACGTTCCCGACGTCGGGCGTGTGAAACGCGAGCACGGAGTCCCCGAGCGACTGGCTTCGTGCCACACCGCCCTCGTCGCCGGATATTTCGTGGAGGGTCACGTACCCGCCGAGGACGTGAAGCGGCTCCTCGAGAAACGCCCTCGCATCGCCGGCCTGGCGCTTCCAGGGATGCCGATCGGATCGCCGGGAATGGAAGGGCCCAACCCGGAGCCCTTCGACGTGCTCGCCGTGGGGGCGAAGGGGCGGGCCAGGGTCTTCTCCTCGCATCGTCCCGCGGCGCCCCAGCCATGATGGTCCTGTACATCGTCGTGGCAGTCGCAGCGGCGGCGCTGGCGCTCAACGCCATGAGCCGCCGCAGGACCGACGACCTCCGGCAGACCGGTTTCTATCCGCCGCCGGGCCAGGGCAGCGACGCGGACGTCGAGCGACTCGTCGCGCTCGGCCGGAAGATCGACGCGATCAAGCTCTACCGCGAGATCCACGGCAGCGATCTCAAGACCGCGAAGGATGTGGTCGACAGGATGGCAGCGAAACCGGGCGCCGGTCGTACGCCGTAGGCCGGTCAGCCGAGCACCCCCGCAGCGCGCAGGGCGGCGATCTCCTCGGCGCCGATACCGAGCAGCCCCGACAGCACCTCGTCCGCGTGCTCGCCGAGGAGCGGGCCCGGGCCGCTCACGGCGGCCGGCGTCTCGGACAGCACGAAGGGCGGGCCGTCGATCCACACCGTCCGTCCCTCCGGCGTGGGCACGTCCACGAAGTGGCGGCGGGCGGCGAGCTGCGGGTCGCGCGCGCACAGGTCCTCGGCGTTGGCGACGAGGCCCGCCGCGACGCCGGCGCGCTGGAGTAGCACCATCGCCTCCTCGGCTTTCTGCCCGCGCGTCCACTCCGTGACGTGTCGGTCCAGCTCCGCGGCGTGACGGAGGCGACCGGCTCCGGTTGCGAAGCGCGCATCCCGCGTCCACGCCGGGCGGCCGACCGCTTCGCCCAAGCGCTCCCACTCCGTGTCGGTGAACACCGTGATCGCGATCCAGCGCTCCTCGCCGGCGCACGGATAGACCCCGTGCGGGGCGCCGGGCGCCTCCTGCGACGCGTTCCCGGCCGGCGCCGACGCGCCGCCGTGCACGGCGCGGTCGAGCAGCACCGGGCCGAGAACGCTCGCCGCCGTCTCCAGCTGCGCCAGATCGACGAGCTGCCCGCGCCCCGTCCGCCGCCGGTGCCAGATGGCGGCGAGCACGGCGAGCGCGCCCAGGTTCCCCCCCGCCAGGTCCGAGTACGAGTAGCCGAAGCCCGCCGGCGGGCCGCCCGGCTCGGCCATGAGGAGGGTGTAGCCGGTGAGCGCCTGGAGCGTTGGCCCGTAGCTCACGTGGTCGCGGTCGGGGCCGGTGAGCCCGAAGCCCGTCATGCGCACGCAGATGATGTCCGGCCGGAGCCGCACGAGCGTGTCGTAGTCGAGCCCCAGGTTGGTCATCACGCGCGCGCTGAAGTTGTCGATGACGACGTCCGAGACGGCGGCGAGCCGCCGCGCGAGGTCGAGGCCGCGCGCGTCGTTCAGGTCGAGCAGGATGCTCCGCTTGCCGCGCATGAGCGTGCCCGAGAGGCCGCCGCGGCGGTCGCCGAAGTCGAGGCTCCCGCGGCGCTCGACCTTGATCACGTCGGCGCCGAGGTCGGCCAGGATGCGCGTCGTCACCGGCCCGGCGACGACCCAGGTGAAGTCGAGGACACGGATGCCGTCGAGCGGCCGCATCAGCGGAGCGCCGCGACGACCTGCTCGTTGTGCTCGCCGAGGCGCGGCGGCCGCGCGGCGCGCCACGGCGCGTCGGTCAGCCGAAACGGCGCGCCCGGGTAGGGGACGGTGAGCCCGAGGTCCGGGTGCTCGATCGGGACGAAGAAGCCGCGCTCGGCGAGGTGCGCGTCGCGGAGCAGGGCCTCGGGCGGCCGCACCGCCGCGTAGGGGATGCGACGGAGCTGCGCGCCCTGGACCAGGTCCTCCACGGTGTAGCGCGCCGCCCAGGCGTCGAGGGCCGCGAACAGGCGATCCGCCTCCGCCTGCCGCGTCCTGATGTCCTCGAGCCCCGGGGCGTCGAGCTCGGCGCCCATGCCGTCGGCCTTCATCCACTCGACGAGCGAGGTCCAGTCGCCGAGCGTGCAGTGCATCACCCAGCCGTCACGGCAGCGGCCGACGCAGAAGTAGCGCGTCCAGTGGAGCGTGCCCTGGCGGGTTGGGACGAGCCCCATCTGGTGCCAGAGGCCCGGCACGTGCTCGAGCGCGCCGGCCACTGCGGCCTGGAGGCTCACGTCGACGCCCTGGCCGCGGCCGGTCGTGTCACGGGCGAGGAGCGCGCTCACCACGCCCACCGCCGTGAAGATGCCGGCCTGGTGGCAGGCCTGGAGGCCGAGCGAGCGGAGCGGCGGGCCGTCAGGGTGGCCGTTCACGAACATCATGCCGCCCATCGCCTGCGCGACCGTATCCGAGGCGCGCCAGTCGCGGTACGGGCCCGTCTGCCCGAACGGCGTGATCGAGGCGACGACGAGCCGCGGGTTCAGCGCGCGGAGCGACTCGGGGCCGCAGCCGCGCGCGGCCAGCGCGCCGGGCGGCTCGCTCTCGATCAGGACGTCGGCCCGGGCAGCGAGCCGCCGCAGTCGCTCAGCGCCCTCGGGACGCCGCCAGTCGAGCGTGATGCCGCGCTTGCCGGCGTTGTAGAACCAGAAGAAGAGGCTCCGCTCCGGGTCCTCGACGCCCTGCCAGAAGGGGGGGATGGACCGCAGCGGCGAGCCCTCCGGCGGCTCGACGAGGACGACGTCGGCGCCGAGGCCGGCGAGGAGCTTCCCCGCGAGCGCGCCCCGCTGATCGGCGAGATCGAGGACGCGCACCCCCGCCAGCGCACCCGTCACAGGCGGAGGAAGAGCTCGCGGGCGGCGTCATCGGTCAGGGTCGACACCGCCGTCACCCGATCGGAGAGCTCGCGCAGCACCTCGACCGAGCTCGGCCCCACGTCGATCAGCACCGAGTAGAGCGCGAAGCCGAGCCGCGCCTTCTCGGCCTTGAAGGCGGCGAGCCACTCCGGGCCCACCTGGCATTCGCCGTCGGTGATGAGGACGACGTCGCCGCGCCGGTAGCGCGCGGCACGGAGGCAGTCGAGCGCGGCGGAGAGCGGTGTCTCGAAGTCGGTGCCGCCGCCCGGGAAGTACTCGGCCACGTCGAGCGCACGGTCCTCCTGCACCTCGTGGCGCTCGCGCGGGTTCAAGTCGAGCGTGAAGAGCGGCGTGTCGGCCGACGAGAAGCAGATGAAGCGGAAGAGCCGCCGCTGCCGGCGAGCGACCTCGAGGAGCGTCAGCGCGACCGCCTTCGACCAGATCTCCTTGTCGCCCGCCATCGAGCCCGAGCCGTCGAGGCAGACGATCATCGGGCCGCGGCCGCGCTGGTCGGCGCCGCGGAGCGAGTACGAGAGGAGGCGGCCTTCGACCAGGCGGCGGGCGAAGTCGCGGCGCAGGAGAGGGTGGTGGAGCGCGAGCAGCTCGGGCGGGAGGAGGCGCTCCAGGTCGCTCCCGAGGCGCACCTCGAAGACCTCCTCGCTGGCGCGCTCGAAGGGACTCCGGCGGAGCGCGAGCGCCTGCTCGCGCATGCGGCCGACGGCGGCGGCGAGCTTCCGGAGCTTGGGGTTGGTGGCGAGCCGCCGGCCGAGCTCGATCTTCCGCCCCGGCGAGGTGCGGCCGCCGGCGCCGAGGCCGGTGCCCCAGCTCTCGGACTCCTGCCCCGCCTCCTCGAGCTGGCGCGCGAGGCCCGCGGCCGCGACGGGCAGCGCGGCGCGGGCGCGCGCCGGCATCTCGCGGAGACGCTCGGCCACCTGCTGGGCCTTCTGGCGGAGCCGCGCCTCGGCCACCCGTGCGGCGTGGGCGGCGCCCTCCCGCACCCGGCGCGCGGCGGCCTCGCCCTCCTCGGCCAAGCGGTCGACGTCTGCGAGCTCCTCACCGCGACGGCGGAGCTCGTCCTCGCGCCGCTCGAGGTCCCAGAGGTCGAGGAGGTCGCCGCGCGGCAGGAGGATTTCCTCGCGCAGCATGGCGAGCACCTGCTCGGCGATCAGCAACGTGCCGAGGCCCGCCTGCGTCTCGTCGAGCTGCGTCCGCTCGCGCAGGTGCTCGAGCAGCGGATGGCCGTGGAAGGCCTCGAGGAGCGTGCGGCCGAGCGCCGCGGCCGGCGCGACCGCCTCGGCCGGCCTGAGACGCGGCTCGAGCTTGAAAAGCAGGCAGAAGACGTCCTCGAGCAGCGCCCGGAAGTGCGGCACCAGTGTGCCGCCGTCCTCGGCCACCCGGGCCAGCGTCGGCGCCTCGGCGAGCAGCGTCGCGAACGCGCTCCGGTCGTAGGCGTCGCTCTCGATCCAGCAGTGCTCGTCGGGCGGGACGAGGACCGTGCGCGGCCGCGCCGCGGCGTCCTTGCGGCGCCTGGGCATCAGAGCCGCCCGAGCATCTCGCGCTCGATCTCGGCGATCTCGTCCCGGAGCATCTCCACCCGCTGGAGCGGGCGCCTCCCGCTCCGCGCCTGCGAGAGGATCACGTCGACCTTGGCGAGGATGTTGCGGACCTTGGTGTGCGCCTCGAGCGCGGCGCGGGTGCGGAGCTCGTCGGTGTCCCATGCCCGCAGCGCGTACTCGCGCAGCTCGCGCGACTGGTAGAGGAGGACCTGCACCTCGTCCTCGTAGCCACGCAGGAGCTCGCGGATGGTCGTGCGGACTACCGCGCGCTCCGCCGGATCACGCCAGAGGACGTGCTCGAGGAAGGGCACGTCCTCGTCTCCCACCGCGCCGCGGCCGGCGAGGTAGGCGCGCGCACGCAGCACGCCCACCGCCTGCGCCCAGCGCCGGTCGGAGACGATGACGTTCTTCGCGCGCAGCTCGCGGCGCAGGTCGGTCATGACGCGCAGCACCTCCCCGGGGACGGGGAGCGCAGCCGCCCCGGCGCGCGCCTCCTCGAGCGCGGCGAGGGGCAGCGTCGTCCGCGCCGCCGCCGGACGGGCCTGGAGCAGCTTCAGGAAACGGAAGTCCTCGCCCAGGTAGTCCACCACGAAACGGAGGAGGAAGCGGTCGTGGAGGGCGAGCAGCTCGTCGTCCTCGGGGAGCTCGTTCGCGGCCGCGAAGAGCGTGAGCAGCGGCACCTCCACCACCTCGCGCCCGTTGTGGAAGCGACGCTCGTTCATGACCGTCAGGATGGTGTTCAGGATGGACGAGCTTGCCTTGAAGACCTCGTCGAGGAAGGCGATGTGCGCCTCGGGGAGCTTGTGCGTGGTGAGCCGGCGGTAGTCGTCCTCCTCGAGAGCCTTCAGGCTGACCGCGCCGAAGAGCTCCTCGGGTGTCGTGAAGCGCGTCAGCAGCCACTGGAAGTAGCGCGCGCCCGTGAGCCGCCGGCACACCTCGTCCGCGAGCATCGACTTGGCCGTGCCGGGCGGCCCGATCACCAGCACGTGCTGCGCGGCGAGGAGCGCCACCAGCGCGCCGTCGATCAGCTCGTCGCGCTCGAGGAAGATCTGGCCGAGCTCCTCCCGGATGCTGCGCAGCAGCTCGCGCGGCGACGCCACGGGCGGGAAGATAGCCGAGCGCCGGCGCGAGCGGCAAGCTCGCAACCGGCGGCACTTCCCGGCACAATGGCGCTTCGCCCTACGCGAAGGAGGAAGACCCGAGTTGCTGCCAGGAAAGTCCCCCCGGATCCGCCGCCGAAAGAGCCTGCTCACCGAGCTGCTCCCCCGCCTGCAGACGGACGGGAAGCTGCACGGCGAGGAGCAATTCGTGCGCGAGATGGTCGAGACGTGCTTGAAGCTGCTGCGCGACCGCACGCGCGTCGCCGACGTGAAGCTCCTGAACGCCGCGCTGCGCGAGCTGCGCTACGCCTTCAAGGTGTTCGCGCCCTACGCCGGGGTCCGGAAGGTGAGCATCTTCGGCTCCGCCCGCACCCGCCCCGACGCGGCCGCCTATCGCACCGCGCACGAGTTCGCGCGCCGCATCGCGGCCGAGGGCTACATGCTCATCACCGGCGCGGGCAGCGGCATCATGCGCGCCTGCCAGGAGGGCGCGGGGCGCGAGCGGAGCTTCGGGGTCAACATCCGGCTCCCCTTCGAGCAGGAGCCGAACGAGTTCATCAGCAAGGACGCGAAGCTCACCACGTTCCGCTACTTCTTCACGCGGAAGCTCATCTTCATGAAGGAGGCGGACGCGGTGGCCCTCTTCCCGGGCGGCTTCGGCACGCACGACGAGGCCTACGAGTGCCTGACGCTCGTGCAGACGGGCAAGACGAAGCCGATGCCGATCATGTTCGTAGACGCGCCGCGCGGCACGTACTGGAAGACCTGGGAGCGCTACGTCGAGGAGCACCTGCTCCGCCACCACCTCATCTCCAAGGAGGACATGGCGCTCTTCAAGGTGACCACCTCGGTCGACCAGGCGGTGGAGGAGATCACGCGCTTCTACCGCGTCTACCACTCCTCGCGCACGGTCGGCCGCCAGCTCGTGCTCCGTCTCACCCGCCCGCTCCCCGCGAAGCTCGTCGACCGCCTGTCGCGCGACTTCGCCGACATCCTGCTCTCGGGCTCGATCGTGCAGGGGCCCGCGCTCGCCGAGGAGGACGAGCCCGAGCTGGCCGCGCTGCCGCGCCTCGTGCTGCACTTCAACCGCACCAACTTCGGGCGGCTCCGGCAGCTGATCGACCGCATCAACCACGACGGCTGATGGGGCGGCTCGTCCTCATCCGGCACGGCGAGAGCGCGGGCAACCGGGACCGCGTCTTCACGCGCACGCCCGAGGTGCCGCTCACGGACGCTGGACGCGCGCAGGTGCTGCGGGCGGCGGAGCGGGTCGCGGCGCGCTATCTGCCCGTTGCGGTCGTGTCGAGCCCGTTCCTGCGCGCGCGCCAGACGGCCGCCATCCTGGCCGAGCGGCTCGCTCTCGCGGTGCGCGTCGAGGAGGACCTGCGCGAGCAGTCGTACGGCGAGCTGGCCGGCCAGCCCTACGCCGCGTTGCGCGCCGCGAGCGACTACGACCCGGCGCGCTACTG
>VBKJ01000027.1 GCA_005879795.1 Deltaproteobacteria bacterium | reverse complement strand
CAGCACCACCACCGCATGGAGGGGCGGGACGTCGTGCGCGCGACCACGCTCGAGCGCTACCTCCACGAGAGGCCCGAGCGCCCGGAGCTGGAGGCGACGCTCTATCCGCTCGTCCCCTACCCCGGCCACCGCTGGGGCATGGCGATCGACCTCAGCGCGTGCGTCGGCTGCAACGCCTGCGTCGCTGCCTGCCAGGCGGAGAACAACGTGCCCGTGGTCGGCAGGGACCAGGTGCTGCGCGGCCGCGAGATGCACTGGCTCCGCATCGACAGTTACCACACCGGAGCGGCGGCGGACCCCGAGACCTACTTCATGCCCGTCCCCTGCATGCAGTGCGAGAATGCGCCCTGCGAGCTCGTGTGCCCCGTCGAGGCGACGGTGCACGGCGCCGAGGGCCTGAACGACATGGTCTACAACCGCTGCGTCGGCACGCGCTACTGCTCGAACAACTGCCCCTACAAGGTGCGGCGCTTCAACTTCTTCGAGTACGCCGACTGGGAGACGGAGAGTCTCAAGGCGCAGCGCAACCCGGATGTCACCGTGCGCAGCCGCGGCGTCATGGAGAAATGCACCTACTGCGTGCAGCGCATCAACCAGCACCGCATCGCGGCCGAGAAGGAGGGGCGACCGATCCGCGACGGCGAGGTGGTGCCGGCGTGCGCCCAGGCCTGTCCCGCCGAGGCGATCGTGTTCGGCGACCTGAACGACCCCGCGAGCCGCGTCGGGAAGCTCAAGGGCGAAGCGCGGAACTACCCGCTGCTCGCCGAGCTCAACACGCGCCCGCGCACGACCTACCTCGCGGCCCTCAAGAACCCCAACCCGGAGATCGCCTGACCGTGGAGCCCGCCCCGCTCGCCGCGCCGCCGGTCATCGAGCCCGGCCACACCTTCGCCTCGATCACCGACAAGATCAGCGCGATCGTGCTGCGCCGCCGCACCTCGCGCGGGTGGCTCGTCGGCTTCGGCATCTCGTTCTTCTTCCTCCTCGTGCTGATGAACGCGGTCGGCTACCTGCTGCTCGCCGGCATCGGCATCTGGGGCGTGAACGTCCCGGTCGCGTGGGGCTTCGCGATCGTCAACTTCGTGTGGTGGATCGGCATCGGACACGCGGGGACGCTCATCTCGGCCATCCTCCTCCTGCTCCGCCAGCAGTGGCGGCAGTCGATCAACCGCTTTGCGGAGGCGATGACCATCTTCGCCGTCGCCTGCGCGGGCCTCTTCCCGCTCCTCCACCTGGGGCGCCCCTGGTACTTCTACTGGCTCCTGCCCTACCCGAACACGATGTCCCTCTGGCCGCAGTTCCGGAGCCCGCTCGTGTGGGACGTGTTCGCGGTCCTCACCTACTTCACGATCTCGCTCCTCTTCTGGTTCATCGGGCTGGTTCCCGACTTCGCGACCCTGCGCGACCGCTCGCCGAGCCGCCCGGGCCGCTTCATCTACGGCATGCTCGCCATGGGCTGGCGCGGCTCGGCACGCCACTGGCACCGCTACGAGACGGCCTATCTCCTGCTCGCCGGCCTCGCCACGCCGCTCGTCGTCTCGGTGCACACGGTGGTGAGCTTCGACTTCGCCGTGGCGCAGCTCCCGGGCTGGCACACGACCATCTTCCCGCCCTACTTCGTCGCCGGCGCCATCTACTCGGGCTTCGCGATGGTGCTGACGCTCGCCATCCCGCTGCGCGCCGTCTACCAGCTCGAGGACTTCATCACCACGCGCCACCTCCAGAACATGGCGAAGATCCTCCTCGCCACCGGGCTGATCGTCGGCTACGGCTACATGATCGAGGCGTTCATGGCGTGGTACGGCGGCAATCCGTACGAGGAGTACACGATCTGGAACCGTCTGACCGGTCCCTACGCGCCCCTCTACTGGGCGCTCCTCTTCTGCAACATCGCCACGCCGCAGGTGCTCTGGCTCCAGCGCGTGCGGACGAGCGCCCCTGCTCTCTTCGTCATCTCGCTCATCGTGAACACGGGCATGTGGCTCGAGCGCTTCGTCATCGTCGTCACCTCGCTCCATCGCGACTTCCTGCCCTCGTCGTGGGGAATGTACTACCCGACCATCTGGGACGTGGCGACCTTCGTCGGCACGCTCGGCCTCTTCGCCACGCTCTTCTTCCTCTTCATCCGCTTCATGCCCATGATCTCGATCTTCGAGATGCGCACCATCCTGCCCGAGGCGGAGGTGAAGGAGCCCGCATGAGCGCGAGCGAAAGATACTCGTGAGCGCGAGCGAAGGATATTCGTGAGCGCGAGCAAAGGATACTGCGTGAGCGCGAGCGAAGGATACTGATGGAGCGGCCGACGATCTGGGGTCTGCTCGCCGAGTTCGACAGCCCGAGCGCGCTGGTCGCAGCGGCCGCGCGCGTGCGCGAGGCCGGCTACAAGCGCATCGACGCGCACACGCCCTTTCCGGTGGAGGAGCTGGGCGCGGCGCTCGGCGTCAAGCCGACGATCCTGCCCCTGCTCGTGCTGCTGGGCGGGCTCCTCGGCTGCGTGGGCGGCTACCTCATGCAGTACTACGCGAGCAACGTCGACTATCCGCTCAACGTGGGCGGCCGCCCGATGCACAGCTGGCCGATGTTCGTCCCGATCACGTTCGAGCTCACGGTGCTGTTCGGCGGGCTGACCGCCGTGATCGGCATGCTCGCACTGAACGGCCTGCCGATGCCCTACCACCCGCTCTTCAACGTGCCGCGCTTCGCGCTCGCGACGCGCGATCGCTTCTTCCTCTCGATCGAGGCCCGCGACCGGCTCTTCGAGCGCCAGGAGACGGCCCGCTTCCTGCGCGAGCTCGGCGCACGGGAGGTGTCCGAAGTTGCGCGCTAGCCTCCTCGCCGCCGTCCTCCTCGCCGCCGCGTGCCGGCAGCAGATGGACGACCAGCCGCGCTACGAGCCGCTCGAGGCGAGCCGCTTCTTCCCCGACGGGCAGTCGTCGCGGCCGCGCGTCGAGGGCACGGTCGCGCGCGGCGAGCTCCACGCCGACACGGCGCTCTACACGGGGAAGACGGGCGGCCGGCTGGTCGAGAAGCTGCCCGTCCCGCTCACCGCCGACCTGCTCGCGCGCGGGCGCGAGCGCTACGACATCTACTGCTCGCCCTGCCACGACCGGCTGGGTACGGGGAAGGGCATGATCGTGCGGCGCGGCTACCGGGAGCCGCCGTCCCTGCACATCGAGCGGCTCCGGCAGGCGCCGGCGGGGCACTTCTTCGACGTGACGACCAACGGCTTCGGGGCGATGCCGGCCTACGCGCACCAGGTGGCCGTGCGCGACCGCTGGGCGATCGTGGCCTACATCCGCGCCCTGCAGCGCAGCCAGCGCGCGACGCTCGCCGACGTGCCGCCGGCGGAGCGACAGGCGCTCGAGACGGAGGGCCCGCGATGAGCGCCGCGGCCGAGACGCCCCTCGGGCTCGAGCGCCTCCAGAGCCGCGCGCTCGTCGTCGGCGTGGTCGCGCTCGGCGCGTGCGCCGCCGGCGGGCTCGCGAACCCGCGCGACTTCCTCCGCGCCTGGCTGATCGGCTACCTCTACTGCCTCGGCATCGCGCTCGGGTCGCTCGTGATCCTCATGCTCCACTACCTCTCGGGCGGCGCGTGGGGCCTGGTCGTGCGGCGCATCCTCGAGGCGGCGACGCGCACGCTGCCGCTCCTGGCGCTCCTCTTCGTGCCGGTCTTGATCGGGGTACGCGACGTCTACCTCTGGGCCGCGCCCGGCACGCCCGAGGATGATCCTCTCCGCCACGCGCGCGCCTACTTGAACGTGCCCTTCTTCCGCGTGCGCGCACTGATCTACTTCGGCGCGTGGCTCGGCTGCGCGTACATCTTCAACAAGTGGTCGCGCGAGCGCGACGCCCGTCCCGATCCGAACCCGCGGCGCTTCCGCCTGCTCGCCGGCCCGGGGCTCGCGCTCTACGGCCTCACCGTCACCTTCGCGGCCATCGACTGGGCCATGTCGCTCGAGCCGCACTGGTACTCGACCATCTACCCGGCCGGCTTCGGGGTGGGCCAGGTGCTCTCCGCGTTCGCCTTCGGCATCGCCGGCGCCGTCGGCCTCCGCCGGCGCGAGCCCTTCGCCCGGCTGGTCACCCCCGCCAACCTGAACGACCTCGGCAACCTGATGCTCGCCTTCGTGATGCTGTGGGCGTACATGGCCTTCTCGCAGTTCCTCCTGATCTGGTCGGGAAACATCCGGGAGGAGGTGCCGTGGTACCTGGCCCGCGAGCACGGCGCGTGGGCGGCGGTGGCGGTGGCGCTCATCGCGCTCCACTTCGCGCTTCCCTTCGTCCTTCTCCTCTCGCGGCGCGTGAAGCGCGACCCGCGGCTCATCGCCGCGGTCGCGGTCGCGATCCTCGTCATGCGGCTGGTGGACCTCCTCTGGCTGCTCGTGCCCGGATTCCACCGCCCGGGCTTCGCGCTGCGCTGGCTCGACGTGGTGGCGCCGATCGGCTTCGGCGGCATCTGGCTGTGGGCCTTCCTGGGCCAGCTCCGCGACCGGCCGCTCGTGCCGCAGAACGATCCCGCGATGGAGGAGGCGCTCGCGCATGCCCACTGAGTCGGACCGCCACGAGCGCACCGACGTGAGCGTGCGCGGCGTCCTCCTGGCCGCCGCACTGCTCGCGGCGGCGGGGATCGTCGTCCAGCTCGTCGTGGGGGCGCAGTTCGCGGCGCTGCGCGGCGCGCGCGCGCGGGAGAACCCGCCCGCCCCGGTCGCCGCGGCGCCGCCCGAGGGGCCGCCCGAGCCCCGCCTCCAGACCACGCCCGCCGAGGACCTCGCGCAGCTGCGCGCCCGGGAGGACACCATCCTCGACGGCTACGGCTGGGAGGACCGCACCGCCGGCGTGGTCCACATCCCGATCGCGCGGGCGATGGAGCTGGTCGCGAAGGAAGCGGCGAAATGAGGACCGTCTGGCTCGCCGCTCTCGTGCTCGCGCTCGCGGCGCCGCTCGCGGCCGACGAGGCGCGGCCCCCCGCCTTGCGCGACGTGGGCGTCGATCCGCACCTCGGCGCCGCGCTCCCGCTCGACCTGGCCTTCCGCGACGAGAGCGGGCGGACGGTCGCGCTCCGCGACTACGTCGACGGCAGCAGGCCCGTGCTGCTCTCGCTCGTCTACTTCGGGTGCCCGATGCTGTGCGGGCAGAGCCTGAACGGGCTCGCCGCGAGCCTGAAGGCGCTCTCCTTCGCGCCGGGGAAGGAGTTCACCGTGCTGGTGGTGAGCTTCGACCCCCGGGACACGCCCGCGGTCGCGAGCGGCAGGAAGGCCGCCGTGCTGGCACGCTACGGACGGCTCGACACCGCCACGGGCTGGCACTTCTTGACCGGCGAGCAGGCGATGATCGACCGCCTCACGCGCGGGGTCGGCTTCCGTTACACCGCCGACGCGGCGAGCGGGCAGTTCGCGCACGTGCCAGCCGCCATCGTGCTCACGCCCGCGGGCACCATCTCGCGCTACTTCTACGGCATCGAGCCGGCGCCGCGCGACCTCCGCCTCGGGCTGGTCGAGGCCTCGGCCAACAAGATCGGCTCGGCGGTCGATCAGCTCCTCCTCTTCTGCTTCCACTACGACCCCGCCACCGGCAAGTACGGCGCGCTCGTCATGGGCGCGGTGCGCGCCGGCGGCGCACTCACGCTGGTCGCGCTGGGCACGTTCCTCGCCCTCGCGTGGCGCCGGGAGGCACGCCGCTCGTGATCGAGGCGCGCTTCTCGCTGCCGCTCTTCCCCGAGCAGGCGTCCACGCTCGCGCCGCGGGTGGATGCGCTCCTCTTCTTCCTCCTTGGCGTGAGCACGTTCTTCACGCTGCTCATCGCCGGCTGCATCGTGGTGTTCGCGATCCGCTACCGCCGGCGTCCCGGCAACGAGATGGCCGAGCAGGTCGAAGGCTCGGACCGGCTCGAGATCGCCTGGTCGGTCATCCCGCTCCTCCTCTGCCTGGTGATGTACGCGTGGGGGGCCCAGCTCTACTTCGCGGCCGCCACGCCGCCCCCGGAAGCGCTCGAGGTCTACAGCGTCGGCAAGCAGTGGATGTGGAAGTTCCAGCACCTCTCCGGCCCGCGCGAGATCAACGAGCTGCACGTGCCGGTCGGTCTGCCGGTGAAGGTCCTCATGACCTCACAGGACGTCATCCACAGCCTCTTCGTGCCCGCCTTCCGCGTGAAGCAGGACGTGCTCCCGGGCCGCTACACGCAGCTCTGGTTCCAGGCCACCAGGCCCGGGACCTACCACCTCTTCTGCGCCGAGTACTGCGGCACGCTGCACTCGGGCATGATCGGGCAGGTGGTCGCCATGGAGCCGGCGGACTTCCAGCGCTGGCTCGCGGGCGGCACGGGCGCCACGCCGGCGGTGGCCGGCGAGAAGCTGTTCACGGACCTCGGCTGCATCACCTGCCACCGCGGCGACGCGCAGGCGCGCTGCCCCGAACTGGCGGGTCTCTTCGGGCGCACCGTGAGCCTCACCACCGGCCGGACGCTCACGGCGGACGAGGGCTACATCCGCGAGTCGATCCTCGATCCGGGCGCCAAGATCGTCGCCGGCTACCAGAACATCATGCCGACCTACCAGGGCCTGGTGAGCGAGGAGGGCGTGCTCGAGCTGATCGCCTACATCAAGTCCCTGCAGACCACGGAGGCGAAGGGACCGTCATGACCACCGCCGCCGCCCTCGTCGCCGAGGAGCCCCGACTCCACTACCTGAACGAGAGCTACGGCGTGCGCTCGTGGCTCCTCACCACCGACCACAAGCGGGTCGGCCTCCTCTACCTGATCTCGCTCACCGGCGCCTTCTTCGTGGGGGGCTTCTTCGCCGTGATGCTGCGCGTCGAGCTGCTCACGCCGGCGGGCGACCTCCTCCAGGCCGAGACCTACAACAAGTTCTTCACCATGCACGGCGTGATCATGGTGTTCTTCTTCCTGGTGCCGTCGATCCCGGCGGTGCTCGGGAACTTCGTCCTGCCGCTCATGATCGGCGCCCGCGACGTCGCCTTCCCGCGCCTCAACCTCCTGAGCTGGTACCTCTACGTGCTCGGCGCCTCCTTCACGACCTATGCGGTGGTGAGCGGGGGCGTCGACACGGGGTGGACCTTCTACACGCCCTACAGCACGATGTCGTCCACCACGCAGGTCATGCCGACCGCGATCGGCATCTTCATCGTCGGCTTCTCCTCCATCCTCACCGGCCTCAACTTCGTCGTCACCATCCACCGCATGCGCGCGCCCGGGCTCACCTGGTTCCGGCTGCCGCTCTTCGTCTGGTCGCTCTACGCGACCAGCCTGATCCAGATCCTCGCCACGCCCGTCCTCGCCATCACGGTCATGCTGCTCGGGCTCGAGCGCCTGCTTCACGTGGGCATCTTCGACCCCGCGCTCGGCGGCGACCCGGTGCTCTTCCAGCACCTGTTCTGGTTCTATTCGCACCCGGCGGTCTACATCATGATCCTGCCCGGCATGGGGGTGATCAGCGAGCTGGTCACCTGCTTCGCCCGCAAGCGCATCTTCGGCTACCACTACGTCGCCTTCTCGTCGATCGCGATCGCGGTCTTCGGCTTCCTCGTCTGGGGCCACCACCTCTTCGTCGCCGGCCAGTCGGTGTACGCCGCGATGGTGTTCTCGCTCCTCTCCTACCTGGTCGCGATCCCCTCTGCGGTGAAGGTGTTCAACTGGACGGCGACGCTGCACAAGGGGACGCTCGAGTTCCGCACCCCGCTCCTCTATGCACTCGGCTTCATCGGGCTGTTCACCATCGGCGGCCTCACCGGCCTCTTCCTCGCCTCGCTCGGCATGGACGTGCACGTGACCGACACCTACTTCGTGATCGCCCACTTCCACTACATCATGGTGGGCGGGATGGTGATGGGCTACCTGGGCGGCGTGCACTACTGGTGGCCGAAGATCAGCGGGCGGATGTACCCCGAGGGCTGGGGGCGGCTCGCGGCGCTCATCATCTTCATCGGCTTCAACCTGACCTTCTTCCCGCAGTTCATCCTCGGCTACCTCGGCATGCCCCGGCGCTACCACGCCTATCCCGACGAGTTCCAGGTGCTGAACGTGATGTCGACGGCAGGGGCCTCCATCCTGGGTGTCGGCTACCTGCTGCCGATGATCTACCTGCTCTGGTCGCTCCGCTACGGCGAGCCCGCGGGCAACAACCCGTGGGACGCCACCGGCCTCGAGTGGCAGACGCCGTCCCCGCCGCCGCGCGACAACTTCGAGGTGACGCCCGTCGTCACCGGCGAGCCCTACGCCTACCCGGGTCGCGAGCCCGCCCATGGCTGAGCACGCCGTCGCCGTCGCGCACCAGTTCGACGACGCCGAGCAGCAGCGCGGGG
>VBKJ01000026.1 GCA_005879795.1 Deltaproteobacteria bacterium | reverse complement strand
GCGGAGCGTCGAGGCGACGACCCACTCGCCGGGCGCGCCGCTGCCGCAGGTCGGCGTCAGGCGGAAGCTCGGCGTCCGGCCGCCGCGGTAGCGGACGGCGATGTGCACGACACCCGGATGCGACCGATCGACGCTCGTGACGGCGAGTGTCGCGGCGGCCTCCACCCGGACCGGCAAGGCGGCCGCGAGAGCCGCCAGTATGAAGGCTTTCCTCCTCATCATCGCCCCGCCCCCCCGGCCGGAAGGCTATCATGCGACCTGATCGGGTTGAAAGACGCGCCCGCTGTGCCGGGCGAGCCTGTCTCGGCCGCGGTGTCCTCGGCGGCGTCCGCGTGCTATTTCGAGGCGGCGAATGAGGGAGACCCCGTGATGCGCGCCGCGGTGATGCGGGACGCGCGCCTGCTGGTGGACACGCTCCCCGATCCGGTGCCAGGTCCGGGCGAGATCCTCGTCCGCACGCTCGCCTGCGGCATCTGCGGCTCCGACCTGCACGCGCTCCGGCACGCGCCCAGGATGGTCGAGGCGGCGCGCGAGTCGGGCGTGCCGTTCACGCTCGACCCGGCGCGCGACGTGGTCATGGGGCACGAGTTCTGCGCCGAGGTGCTCGACTTCGGGCCGCATACGCAGCGCGCGCTCGGGCGCGGGACGCGGGTCGTCTCGATGCCGCTCACCGCGGACGCGAGCGGCGTGCAGGCGATCGGCTACTCGAACGACTACCCCGGCGGCTACGGCGAGCTGATGGTGCTCTCGGAGCTCTTCGCACTTCCGGTGCCGGACGGGCTCGCGACCGAGGACGCCGCGCTCACCGAGCCGATGGCGGTCGGCGTGCACGCGGTCGCCAAGGCGCGGCTCGAGGCGGGGGATGCGCCGCTCGTCATCGGCTGTGGGCCCGTCGGCCTGGCCGTGATCGCGGCGCTCCGGCTGCGCGGTGCCGGCCCCATCGTCGCCGCCGACTTCTCGCCCGCCCGGCGCGCGCTCGCCGAGCGCATGGGCGCGCATGTGGTCGTCGATCCGGCGCGGCAGCGCCCGATCGAGGCCTGGCAGGCCGCCGCCGGCGCGCGCCCGGCCGTCCTCTTCGAGTGCGTCGGCGTGCCCGGGCTCCTCCACCAGCTCATGCGCGACGCGCCGCGCGAGGCGCGGGTCGTGGTCGCCGGCGTGTGCATGGAGGACGATCGCATCCGCCCCATGCACGGCATCAACAAGGAGCTGTCGCTGCAGTTCGTGCTCGGCTACACGCCAGAGGAGTTCGCGGGCACGCTCGCTTCAATCGCCGAGGGGAGCATCCCCGTCGCGCCGATGGTGACGGGACGGGTGGGGGTGGACGGCGTGCCGGGCGCGTTCGAGGCGCTCGCGCGCCCCGACGCGCACGCGAAGATCCTGGTCGAGCCGTGGCGATGAGCTGACCGGCGGCATGCTCGGGCTGGTCTGTGTCGTAGCGCTCGTCCTGGCGGTCGTCGCCATCGCCCGCACCGCCACGGGCGGCTCGTTGGCGGAGCGCATCGCCGCGCTCGAGCGCGAGGTGCAGCAGCTGCGCGCGCTGCTCCGGGCGCGGGAAGCGGCGCCCGACCACGCGGAGAAGCGGGAGCCGGCGCGGGCACCCGTGGCAGCGCCCGAGACGGTGCCGCCGCAGGCGGCCGCTCCGCCGTTCCGCGAGCGCCCCGCGGCCCCGCCTCCGCCGCCGGCGGGCGCCCCGCGGCCCGCCGTCCCGCCGCCCGTCTCCGCGCCGCGCGTGGAGATCGACTGGGAGCAGCTCTTCGGTGTCCGCGCGGCGGCGGGGCTCGGCGGCGTCGCCCTCGCCCTGGCCGGGCTTCTCTTCTTCAAGTACTCGATCGAGCACGGGCTGATCCCGCCCTGGCTGCGCGTCGTGCTCGGCACCGTGGTCGGCGTCGCCTCCATTGCCGGCTCGGAGTGGACGCTCCGCCGGCGGTACGCGCGCACGGCAGACGCGCTCGCCGGCGCCGGCATGGTCGTCCTCTACGCCGCGTTCTGGGCCGCGAGCATCCGCTACAGCCTCGTGCCCATACCGGTTGCGTTCGTGCTGATGGTCGCCGTGACCGCCAGCGGCTGCATCCTCTCCTGGCGGCACGGGTCGCAGGTGATCGCGTCGCTCGGTCTGGTGGGCGGCTTCTTGACGCCGCTCCTGCTCTCGACCGGCGCGGATCGGCCCATCGGCCTCTTCGGCTATGTCCTCCTCCTCGACACCGGGCTCCTCTACCTGGCGCGGCAGCGGCGCTGGCCCGTGCTCGCGCTGCTCAGCCTGGCGGGCACCGTCTTCTACCAGGCGCTCTGGATCGGGACGCGCATGGGGCCGGACCGCCTGCTGCTCGGGCTCGCCATCCTGGGCGCGTTCGCCCTCCTCTTCGCCGTGGCGCCGCGGCTCGCCGGCGGCGAGGAAACCGACCTCGAATGGCTCATCGCCCAGGCCGGCGGCGTGCTCGTGCCCTTCGCCTTCGTGCTCTACTTCGCGAGCCGCACGCGCCTGGGCTTGCACTTCCATCCGTACGGCATCCTGCTCGTCCCGCTCTCGGCCGCCGCCGGCTGGATCACGCGGGTGCAGCGCACCTACCGCATCGGGCTCGGCGCGGCCGCGGCGACGGTCGCTATCCTGGGCGCGTGGCTCTTCACGCGCGCGGTGGGGGCAGGGCTCGCGTGGGAGGCGGCGCTCTGGTGCGTGGTCCTCGCGCTCACGTTCCACGTCTTCGTCGAGTGGGAGCACGAGCCGGGCGGCGTCGGCAGCCCCGCGCCGGCCGCCATCTTCGCGAGCCTCGGCTTCTTCGTGCTCCTGATCGTCGGGTCGGCCAGCACGTCGCTGGCGCAGCCGTGGCCGTGGCTCGCCGGCTCGGCCGGGCTCGCGGTTCTCCTCATCCGGCACGCGACCTTCCCCTCGCGGGAGTTCCTGCACCTCGTGGCGGCGTTCGGGATGGGCGTCGCGCTCGCGGAGGTCGAGAGCGTCCACGGCCGGCAGCTCGGATTTCCGCCGCCGTGGGTGTACTTCGCCGTCCTGCTCGGCGCGGCGCTCGCCTTCCAGGTGGTCGCGCTCGCGCGCCGCGCGCCCGAGGCCCGCCGCATGGCCGAGTACGGGGCCGCCGGGCTGGCCGCGCTGCTGCTCCTCGCGCGCGTGCCCGTGCCGGGCGCGCCGCTCCCGCCGCTCTGGCTGTTCCATGGCACGACGCTCGCCCTCGGCGTGCTGGTCGCGCTCAGCGCGACGCGCCTCTGCTCCGGTCCGGGGGTGCTCGGGGCGGCGCTCGCCACCGCGTTCGTGCAGTGGGGCTGGACGGGGGCGTTGCGCGGCCCCGGCGAGACCACGCCGCTCCTCCTGCAGGGGGCCGCCGTGCTCCTCTTCACCGCCTGGCCGTTCCTCGCCGGCGCCCGCTTCCGTGCCGATCGGTTCGCCTGGTACGGGGCCGCGCTCGCCGCCCCCGCCTGGTTCCTCTCCCTCCGGCGCCTCTACCTGTTCCGCTTCGGCGCCGGCACGATCGGTCTCCTGCCCGTCGTGCTGGCTCTGGTGTCGCTCGCCGCCGCGGTGCGGGCGCGCGAGCGCTGGGCGGAGAGCGATCCCATTCGCGTCGGCGTGATCGCGTGGTTCGGCGCCGTCGCCATGGGCTTCGTCACCGTCGCCATCCCGCTCCAGCTAGAGAAGGAGTGGATCACGATCGGCTGGGCGCTGGAGGGCCTGGCGGTGACCGCGCTCTGGGTCCGCCTCGACTACCCGGGGCTCAAGTATTTCGGGCTGGCGCTGCTCTGGGCCGTCACCGTCCGTCTGGTCGCGAATCCGGCGGTGCTCGGCTACTATCCGCGGCCGGCCTTCCGCATCGTGAACTGGCTCCTCTACACCTACCTGGTGCCGGCGGTGGCGCTGCTCGGGACGGCGGCGCTGCTCCGTCCGCGGGAGCTCGCCCGCGCGCGCGGCTGGGAGCGCGAGCGGCTGTACGTGCACGGGATGCCGGCGGGCGCGCTCGGGGCCGGGTTCGCCGCGCTGGTCGTGATCTTCGTCTGGATCAACCTCGCGATCGCCGACTGGTTCGCGACCGGGCCGATGCTGCACGTGAGCTTCGAGCGGATGGCGGGGCGCGACCTGACCACGTCGCTCGCCTGGGCGGTCTACGCGCTCGTGCTGCTCGCCATCGGCATGAGCCGGCGGAGCATCGGGCTGCGCTGGGTGAGCCTCGGCCTCTTCATGATCACGATCGCGAAGGTCTTTCTCCACGACCTGGGCCAGTTGCACGACCTCTACCGGGTGGCGTCGCTGCTCGGGCTCGCGCTGGCGCTGATCGCGGTCTCGCTCGCGTACCAGCGCTTCGTCTTCCGCGGGCCATCGGCGGAGGGGACGTGAGGCGCGAGCGCGTGTTGGTCGCGCTGCTGGGCCTCGTCCCCCTTCCCGCCCGCGCGGAGGAGCGGGCCGACGCCGACCTGCGCCGGCTCTTCCCGGAGCAGGCGGCCGTCTTCGTGGCCGCACCCGGCGGGCTCTCGCGCCTGAAGGTGCCGGCGGAGGTGCTCGCCGCCTGCCGGCCCGACCTCTCCGACCTGCGTGTCTTCGATCGTCGCGGGCGCGAGGTTCCATACGTGATCGACACCGGCCCGGAGGCGCGCACCCGGGTCGAGGTGAAGGAGACGGTCGAGGCGGCGATCCTCGACGTGCAACGCGAGGAGATGCGGCGCGAGCAGGGCCCGCCTCGGCAGCGCGAGTCGTACGCGCTGGCGGCGCCCGCGACGGCGCCGCAGGCCGGCGCCTGGGAGCTCGTCTTCAGGACCGACCGGCCGCGCTTCGTGCGGCGGGTCGACATCACGGCGGAGGCGCCCGACGGCGGCTGGCGCCGCATCGTCGACGACGGCTCGCTCTTCCGCCTGCCGAACATTGCGAAGGAGAAGACGCGGGTGACGCTCCCCCCGCTCGCCGGAGCGCGCCTCACCGTAACGCTCGAGGGGGAGGACGGCTTCTACCTGGAGCCGCGGCTCGTCTTCGAGAGCGCCCGCTTCCTCGATCCGCGCGAGGAGGCGTCGGTGCCGCTCCAGGAGCTCGCGCGGAGACAGGCCGACGGCCGCACGATCGTCGAGCTCGCAAGGCCGCACGGCCTGGTCCCGGACGTGCTGCGCCTCGAGACCGCGACCCCGGCCTTCGACCGCACCATCGAGGTGTGGGACGTGCGACCGGGCGGCAACGACGTCCTGCTCGGCCGCGCGAGCCTCTTCCGCCTCGAGGCCATCGCCGCGGTCGGTGAGAGCGAGATGACGCTCGGCCCGGCGCGCGGCGAGCGCCTGCGCGTGGAGATCATCGACGGCGACAGCGCGCCGCTCGACGGGCTCACGTTCGCGGCGGTGGTGCGGCAGCCCTCGCTCGTCTTCTCGCTCGCGACCGGCGGGGGCGCGGAGCCGGCCGCCGTGCTCTACTTCGGCGGCGGGCGCGCATACGCTCCGCGCTACGACCTGGCGGGGCTCCTTCCCGCGTCGGGTCAGGCGCTCGCCGGCGAGCGGGCGAGCGCGGCCGCGCGGCTCCGTGACCCGTCCGCGGCCGTGGCCGCACGGCTCGGGAGCGTCGAAGCCAACCCGCTCTTCGACGGCGCGCCCGCGCTCGGCTTCGCGATGCGGCCGGGCGCCGTGGTGGACACGCGTCTCTACAGCGAGCGGCGCGCGCTCGGCGTGCGGCCGTCCTCCGAGGGCCTCTCGCTACTGCGCCTGCGCGCCGAGGACGTGGCGCACGCGCGCCCCGACCTGGCCGATGTCCGCGTCGTCGACGCCGCCGCGCGCCAGTGGCCCTACCTCCTCGAGCCCGATGCGGCGCCGGAGTGGCAGCCGCTCGGAATCCCGAGCCCGCTCCGGCGCGAGCGGGTGTCGCGCTATCGCCTCGCCCTTCCGGTCTCACCCATCCGTCTCGACCAGATCGTCCTCGACACCGACACGCCCTTCTTCGACCGCGCGTTTCGCCTGACCGCGACCATGGAGGACAAGCGCGAGAGCACGCTCGCGCAGGGCCGCCTCGTGCAGCGCATCGGGAAGCCGCGTCCGGTGAGCGTCGACTTCCCTCCGGCTCGGGTGGTCGCGCTCGAGCTGGTGGTGCAGGACGGGGACGATGCGCCGCTCGCGTTCCGCGCCGCCCGCGCGCGCCTGATCCTCCCGGAGCTCTTCCTCGCCGCCCCGGCCGGCGACTACTTCCTCCTCGTCGGCGACCCCAAGGCGAGCGCGCCGAGCTATGAGCTGACCCGCGTGCGCGACGTCGTGCTCGCGGTGAGCAGCGCGCCGGTCGAGGCGAGGGCGTCGGGTCCGAATCCGGACTACAGCCGCGCTCGACTCGCGATCGAGCGCCGCGGCGACCTGGTGCCGCAGGTGCTCCTCTGGACCGTGCTGGTGGCGGCGGTGGTGGTGCTGACCGCCTTGACGCTGCGCCTCGCACGCTCCGGGGGCGACACGCCTCCGCCTCCGGCGTAGAGTGCCCTCGACGCGCGCCGGGCGTCGGGTGTATGCGGGGCGGCGAGACACGGAGTTCCGATTGAGAGCCGCAGTCATGGAAGCCATCTGTCGGCCGCGCATCGTCCGCGACGTGCCCGATCCGACGCCGCGCGCGCGCATGGGCTGCCGCTGGAAGCTCGTGCGCAGGATCATCGCGCTCGAGGAGGCGGCGCAGGCGCTCGCGTCGATGGACCGCTTCGCGACCGTCGGCGTGAACGTCATCGACCGGTACGGGTCCTGAAGCGCGCGGCGGGATTGGTCGCGGCGACGCTCCTCGTCGCCGGCTGCGCGGCGCTGCGCGCGCGCCTGGGCGCGCCCGGAGCCGAACACGCGCCGGCGGCGTGGGACGAGGCGGCCTTCGCGCGGAAGGCGATCCCGACCCACCGCCTGCGCGTGCCGGATGAGACGGTCATCGGCGCCGTCCGCCGCTACCGCATCCGCGCCGGCGACACGCTGCTCGACGTCGCGCGCTGGTTCGACCTCGGCTACAACGAGATCGTCGACGCGAACCCGGGCCTCGACCCGTGGGTGCCGCCCGTCGGCACCGAGGTGGTCGTGCCGACCGAGTGGGTGCTGCCCTGCTGCACGTACCAGGGCATCGTGGTCAACATCCCCGAGCTCCGGCTCTACTACTTCCGCCCCGCGCCCGACGATCCGCGAACGACGCTCGTCACCACGTACCCCGTCGGCCTCGGGCGCGACGACCGGCGCACGCCGCGCGGCAAGTTCCGGGTGCGATCGAAGCAGGTGAACCCGACCTGGTACATCCCGGAGTCGATCCGCCGCGAGCACATCGCGGAGCGCGGCGACGCGCGGCGCGCCATCCCGGGCGGCGCGCCCGACAACCCGCTCGGCGGCTACCGCCTCCAGCTGACGCACCGGCTCTACGGCATCCACGGCACGGACGTCCCGTGGGGCATCGGCATGCAGGCGACCCACGGCTGCGTCCGTCTCTACCCCGAGGACATCGAGCGGCTCTTCCGGCTGGTGGAGGTCGGCACGCCGGTCGAGTTCACCTACCAGCCGGTGAAGGTCGGCCGGCGCGATGGCGCGGCCTACGTCGAGGTGGAGCGGGACATCTACCGCTACACGCGCTCGCTCGCCGGCGCGGCGCGCACCGCCCTCGCGCGCGAGAAGCTCGCGAGCCGCGTGGACCGGCGGCTCCTCGACGCCGCGCTCGCGAGCCCGACGGGGGTCCCGCTCCGCGTCTCGCCCGACGGCCGGCGCGCGTTGTGAGCCGGCCGGACGCCGATCGGACACGTAACGGCGCTTGTTGCCACCGGGCGCGCTCTGCTATCGCCGGCGCGCCGGGTGATCGACCGTCTCTTCCAGCTCCGCGCCCGCGGCACCGATCTGCGCACCGAGGTGGTCGGTGGGGCGAGCACGTTCGCCGCACTCTCCTACATCGTCTTCGTGCAGCCCGCCGTGCTGGCGACGACGGGCATGGAGCCAGGCGCCGTGCTTGCCGCCACCTGCCTCGCCTCGGCGTTCGCGACCGCGCTCATGGGGCTGTGGGCCAACTACCCGATCGCGGTGGCCCCGGCGATGGGGCACAACTTCTACTTCGCCCTGGTGGTGGCGGGCCCGGTGGCGGCGGGCGGGCTCGGCTGCTCGTGGCAGGTGGCGCTAGGCGCGAACTGCATCGCGGGCGTCCTCTTCCTCGTCCTCTCACTGGTCGGGCTCCGCGAGCGGCTGATCGATGCGATCCCGGCGTCGCTCAAGCACGCGATCGCGGCCGGGATCGGGCTCCTCCTGGCGCTCGTCGGCCTCGAGTGGGCCGGGGTGGTGCGTGCGGCGCCGGGCACGCTCGTCCGGCTGGGCGACCTGCACCATCCGGCCGTGCTGGTGGCGATGGGCGGCACGCTGCTCGTCGGGGTGCTGCGCGCGCGCCGGTACCGGGGGGCGATCCTGGCGGGCACGCTCGCGACCGGCGTCGCGGCGGTCGCGCTGGGCCTCGTGCCGTACCACCGCCTGCTGGCGGCGCCGCCGTCGCTCGCGCCCACGTTCGCACGTCTCGAC
>VBKJ01000025.1 GCA_005879795.1 Deltaproteobacteria bacterium | reverse complement strand
CCTGTTCAAGGAGGAGAAGGCGCCCACCGAGCCGAAGAGGGAGCCGAGCCCGCTCGCGCGCCTGTCGCCGGCGCTCCCAGTCCCGGGCCCCGAGTCGATTCCCGCGCAGCCCCAGGCGCAGGCCCAGCCGGAGCAGCCCGTTGCGCCCGCGGCACCACCCCAGATGCGCGTGCGCATGGTGACGCTCGAGCCGAAGGAGGCCTTGATCGAGGCCGGTGACGGCGACAGCCGTGGCTGGTTCAAGGTTCACGAAGGTCAGAAGTTCCCGGACTTCGTGGTCACCACCATTGGCGAGGACGGCGTCACGATCTTCTTTGCCGGCCGCGGGTTCTTCTATCCCGTCGGCGGCTACGCTCTGGGTGCGCCCCAGGACAACCGCCAGGGCGCTTCGCGGCAAGCCTCCGAACTGCCGCGCCGCTGAGAGAGCATGAGCCGACCCCTCGGAGGTTACCGTCCTGGTGCTTCCGTGAGCGGACGCTGCGTGGTGGGTGTCCTGCTCGGCCTTTCGCTCGTGGCCGCTCCGCGAAGCACCGCCTCGGGCCCGTGGCCAGTGGGCCCGCCGTTGACCGGCGGCCCGCCCGAGCCCCACGTCGTTCCCTCGGACGCCGCCGCGCGCATCTACCTCGCGCAGGCCCTCGCGAGTCTTGCTCGTGCCGAGCAGCTCGCCCAGCAGGCCGCCCAGTACGGCCACATCGGCGCGCTCGACATCGAACGGCTCCTCCAGGAGCTGCGGACGATCAGCCGAGGTCTCCAGCGGTTTCTCGTCCCGGACTCGCCAGCGCCAGGGCCGCACCTGCCCGTCGAGATTACGGGGCAGTACCTGTACGACGGCCTGTCCCGTCAGCGCGAGCCGCGCACGCCTGCGCCACGTCCACACAAGGAGTCACGGCCATGAACCCCGCGTCTGACAGCTCGTCCCATTGGCGGTGGACCGTCCCGATCGCCTTCGGGCTGCTCTTCGCCTGGGCCGTGTGGACCGCCCCGGCCCTGGCGCAGACGAGCGGCATCGACTGCTCGCAGACGGTCGCCATCGAGGGCTTCAACAAGCTGCTCGGCACCGTCTGGGGCTACTTGAGCGGGCCGGTCGGCAAGGTCATCGCGATCGGCCTGATCATCTTCGGCGCCGCCAACGTCATCGCCCGCAACATCGGGCTCGGCGTCGCCTCGTTCGTCGCGGCCTTCGTCATCGCCTTCTCAGCGGACATCGTCCGGACGCTCTTCGCGAGCGCAGCGGGTACCGGGATCGGATGCTAGAGCATCACTGCCCGCGCACCGTCGACGAGCCCATCCGGGTGCTCGGCCTCGACGGTGAGGACTGGGCGCTGATCGGCAGCCTGGCCGTCATCGTCTACGTCCTCTCGACACCATTCGCCGGCGTGGCAGCCGGCGTCTTCCAGATGATCGCCATCCGCCTGGCCAAGCGCGGACGCCCGCCGGGCGCCTTGCGCCACGCCTTCTGGCTGCTCGGCTTCCCCCTGCCGGGGTGGCCCCAGGCGCCGGCGGCGCAGGGGCAGAGGTACTCGCCGTGGCGGTGACGCGGCCGAGCTACTTCGAGTGGCGCGCGGAGCTCGAGGCCGAGGCCGGACGCTGGCGAGTCAGCGCGCTCCTGCTGGGCGTCGCCTGCCTCGCGCTCATCGCGCTCCTCGTCTTTCAGGCCTCGCGGCCCGCGCCGGTCTACTTCTTCACCGGTTCCCGTGGGCTGGCGATCGGCGGGCTGGCGCGCGCCGACCGCGTGCCGCCGGAGTTGGTCGAAGCCTTCGCCAGCCAGATCACGCTCGCGTTCGGGAACCTCATGCCGGCGACGGCCCGTCAGAGCTATAGCCGGATGCGCGCGCACATGACGCCGAGCCTCCAGCGCCAGCTCGCCGCGCAAGCCGCCGCCGATCTGCAGTCGATCGAGGAGCGCCAGCTGAGCACGAGCTTCACCGTGCGCGACAGCGTGGTCGTCGCCTCCGCGGACGATCAGTGGACGGTGCAGGTCTTGGGGCACCGGCTGAGCTGGAGCCGCGCCACGCTGATGAGCGAGGAGGACATCGCCTACGAGTTCGACATCGTGCGGGCGCGGCCCTCGGACGCCAACCCCGCGGGGCTCGTCATCGCGCGCGTGAGCGTGGGGCGGCCCCCGGAGCCCGCGCGGCGCCCTGCGCCACAGCCCGCACCCGGCCAGAACTCCTGACGACGACCGGAGAGGGGAAGGAACGTTCGTATGAGGCCACAGAGAGCGTGTCGCGTCCTGCTCGGCGCGCTCGCGGCTCTGGCGTCGCTCGCCGCGGCCGCGCCGGCGCAGAAACGCGCGGACGCTCCCGAGATGCCGACCGTGCGGCTGGCCCCGTGGACCGGCCAGCCGGTCACCGTGAACCTGGCCGTCGGCCGCACCACGGCGGTCACGTTCCCGGCCGCCATTACCTCGATCGTCACGACCGCTAGCAAGCAGACGCTGACGCTCGAGACCGCCGGCAGCCGCCTCTTCCTGTCACCACTCGTTCCCGACTATGCCGGCGAGATCTTCGTGATCCTCGGCAACGACGACCAGGTCCCGCTCCTCGCGCGCTCAGTCGCGCCCGAGAAGGCGGACCTCGTACTTCGTCTGGTGGTCGGCTCCGCCGCCGGGAGCGGGTCCCGGAGCGCAGCGCCCGATAGCGGCGGCGCCTGGACGCCGCTCCGCCTCATGCGGGCCATGATCCTGGGCGTCCAGGAGCCCGGCGTCACGGTCACGCGGAGCCGGCCGCCGTTCGTCGCCTACAACGATTCGGTCCTCGTGCTACGCACGCTCGCCACCTGGAAGACGCCCCGGTACGAGGGCGTCGTCCTCGAGGCCGAGAACCTCACCGACCAGTGGCTGCGGCTCGCGCTCGAGTCTCTCCACTTCCCCGGCCTCCTCGCCGCGCACGCCGAGCGTGACAGCCTCGCGCCGCGCCCGACGAAACCCGACGAGGCCCGCGCGGCGCAGCAGAAGACGAAGGTCTACCTGGTCCGGGTCCCGGAATGAACCGCGAGGTTCTCCGGCGTCTCTGGATCCTCATCCGGCAGCGCCCGGGCGTCGGCCTCGCGCTCGGCGCGCTCCTCGTGTTCGTCGTCTGGAGCGTCCTGCCCGGCCAGGACGGGCCAAAGCCGCGTCAGCCCACGTCGACGAGCGGCACGGGCGCCAGCGGGCCGCGGCTCCTCTCGCCCGACGTGCAGCTGCAGGGCGAGGTCAGCCGTCTGCGCGAGGAGTACGGCAAGCTCCTCAACCGCTTCGACGAACTCCAGAAGAAGCTCGGTGAGCAGAAGAAGGGCCCGATGGGCGACTCCAAGCCGGGCGAGCCAGCGGGAAAGCCTGGGGATCTCAGCCGCATCTTCGGCGACGTTCCGCGCGTGCCGCCGACGGCGCCGCCGCGGGCGGCCGAGCCGATTCTGCCGCCGCAGGTCCGCCCGCCGGAGCCGATCACCGCGCCCGGGCCGCCCCGGCTTACGCACTTCAAGATCGTTGAGGGCCCGCCGCCGAAGCCCGCCGCCGCGCCCGCGCCGCCAGTCAAGATGGCCCACCTTCCTGCGGGCAGCTTCCTATCGGTGACGCTGCTCTCCGGCGTTTACGCGCCGGTGCGCGGCAGCCAGCCGTTCCCGGTCCTGCTGCACTTCAACGAGGCCGCGTTCGCGCCGAACCGGCACCGCGTGGCGGTCGAGCGCTGCGTCGCGATCGCGAAGGCCGTCGGCGACTACGTGAGCCGTCGCGCGACACTCCAGCTCGACCAGCTGTCCTGCACGCTGCCCGACGGACGGGTCTTTACCACGCCGCTCGCTGGCTGGGTGAACGGCCCTGACGGCGTCTTCGGCGTTCCGGGCGAAGTCATCGAGCACACCGGCTCGTTCCTCGCGAAGGTCGCGCTCTCGGCGTTCATCCAGGGCGGCGCGGCCGGGCTCGCGCAGGCGGGGACCACAATCACCACGACACCGCTGGGCGGCACCCAGACGACCGTGGTCGGCAACACCGCGCAGTTCGCCGCGCTCCAGGGCCTCGCCACGACTGCCGAGCGCATGTCGCGCTTCTTCGAGCGGCAACTGGAGACCCTCGTGCCCGTCATCTTCGTCCGCGCCGGCATCACCGGCGCCGCCGTCATCCAGAATGGCGTGACGATCGAAGGCCTTCCCCTTGCGCAGACCGCGGCAGACAGCCCATGGCGTACGCTCGACTAGCCACGGTCCTCGTCCTCGTTGCGCTCGCTCTCGGGGCGTGCGCGACGACGACCGCGCCCTCGCCGTCGATGCACGAGGCCCTCGTCGCCGCGGAAGCCGCTGGGACGCAGGGCCAGCAGCCGACCGCAGCCGTCGGGTCGAGCTTCGGCTATCAGGCGCCCTACCTGCCTCTCGTGGTCCCGCCCGACGTGCGGCGCATCTGGGTTCCGACGCACGTCACCGAGGACGGCAGTCTCGTCCAGGGACACTGGGTCTTCGTCCCGGTCAAGACGTGGCAATGGTTCGTCGAGCAGCCGCTCAGTCCGAACGGTCTGGGCGTGGCGGTGCCGCCCGATGCGACGCCGCCACCCTGGCCGGCGCCGATCCAGTCGGGCCGCCGCACGGTCGTGCCATGGACGGTCGAGCCGAAGGCGCAGACACCGCCCGGCCCGGGCGAGCCGACCCCGGAGCCGGCCGCCCCCGCGGCCGGTGCCCCGCCGCAGGCGGCGCCAAGCGCGGCGCCGGGACCGCCGGCGACGCGGCGATGACGACCGTGGCGCGCTGGACCTGGGAGCGGATCGAAGCCCTCAAGGCCGACGATCCGCCGCTCGCGGACCTCTTGCCGTGGCGGTGGGTCGAGCAGGAGCACATGCCGATCCACGTACTCGTGGACGGGAGCCTCGGCCTCGGCTGGGAGCTGTCGATGGCGGACGTCGAGCTCCTCGACTCCGGCGCCACCGAGTCGGCGCACCGCGCGATCCAGCACTTCCTCCACCAGATCCCGACGGGCGCCGCGTTCCAGGTCCTGCTCCTCCAGTGGCCGACGATCGACACGGCGCTCGGCGCCTGGAAGGCCATCCGGCGTGCCTCGCCGCTGACGTCGCGCATCGTCGCCGCGCGGGAGCGGCACTACCAGGCACTCGTCGACGACGACTTCTTCAC
>VBKJ01000024.1 GCA_005879795.1 Deltaproteobacteria bacterium | reverse complement strand
TTGCCGCGGTTCCAGCCCACGAAACCGAAGGCCGCCATGCGGAACGGGTCGCCGTCGGCCGACTCGATCTTCAGCACCTCGGCGCCGAGGTCGGCGAGCAGCATGGGGCAGAACGGGCCGGCGATGAAGCTCGCCAGGTCGAGGACGTGGATGCCGGCGAGGCACGCGCGCGGCGTCGGTCCGTCGGGCGAGCACCCGGGACGGCGCCACTCGGGCGCCGCCGCCCGCACCGCCGCCGTGTCGGCGCCCGGCTCGCGCGCGCGGGGTGGCCGCGGCGCGGGCGTGTCGGAGAAGAGGGCCAGCTCGCCCGGCTGCCAGGTAGGGCCGAGCCGGGGATCCTCGAGCGGGACGACGAGCCCGAGCGCGCGCGCCTCGGGATCGCGAAGCGCCTGCTCGCGGGTACGCACCGGCCCGCACGGAATGTCGGCCTCGCCCAGCACGCCGAGCCACTCGGCGGTCGCACGCCTGGCGAGGATCGGGTCCAGCTCCCGGCGCACGAAGTCCTTGATCTCGGGGATGCCGAAGGCGAGCGGGCTCCCCTGCAGGCGCGGGTCGGCGAGCAGATCGACGCGCCCGAGCACGGTCATCAGCTTCGCGAGGAAGGCGGGTGTGAGGGCGCCGATGAAGAGCCAGCCGTCGGCGGTACGGAAGAGCGAGTAGGTGGCCAGCTGGCCGCGCGGATCGCCGAACTGCGAGAGCGAGCCACGGGTCTCGGGACCGGTCACGTAGGTGCCGCTGTTGAGCGCGAAGGCGGCGCGGAGCCCGCTCACCCGGACCGCCTGCTCGGGCGCGCCGCGGCGCCGCGCGAAGACCGCGGCGGCAACGCCGAGCGCGGCCAGCATCCCGGTCATGTAGGCGACGACCGGCGTCACCAGCCATACGGGCCGGCGGGACCACGACCACTGCATCGCGTGCACGCCGCTGGCCGCGGCGACGAGCGCCTCGTCGGGCGGGAGGTCGCTCGCGCCGCCCCAGGCGCTCACCCGGCAGCGCACGAGCCCCGGCGTGGCCGGCACCTCGGGCGCGCTCTCGTCGCCCAGCACGGCGTCGGCGCCCGCGACGAGGGCCCCCCAGCACGCGACGTCGGCGGCGCGGGCCGGGTCGAGGATGGCCGGGCGCTTGCCGCGCTCGACGACGGACGCGCCCGGGACGGTGCGCGCGGCGCCTGGCGGCTCGACCTTCACCACCTCCGCGCCGAGCGCGGCGAGCAGGAATCCGGCGTACGAGGCCGCGAGCCCCGACGCCCGCTCGACCACTCGCAGGTCCGCGAGGGGTGCGTCCCCGGCCATGGCCGCCGAGGAAACCCCCCCTGGGGCTCGCTTGTCAACGCGCGGGCGGCGATCAGGCCGCGCGCGCGCACTCGATCAGTGGATCTCGCGCCTCGTCCGCCAGCGGAACCCGGGAAGGCGCTTGCCGAGCGTCACCTGCGTTCCGACGAAGGCGATGATGCAGGCGAGCAGCACCCGGGTCCACGGAGCCGCGCCCGGGTGGCTGAGCAGCCCGAGGTACACGAGCACGGCCAGGACCAGGATCAGTCCGCCTATGATCTTCCGGGGCACGTTCATGGGCCTCCCCCTTTGCGAGGCAACTCGGCCTCGAGGGGGCGTATCGGCCGCTTCGCGTGCGGACTTGAGCCCAGCTCAGTCCCAGTCGCGGTGGTGCTTGTGCCAGCCGTGGTGGTGGCCGTGGGTTCGGTGGCAGTGCGTGTAGTACGTCGGGGCGAAGTAGACGGGCGGCCGGTAGTAGACGGGGGCGGTGTAGACGACCGGCAGCCGGACGGGCTCCTGGACGAAGAGCCCGAAGCCCGGGAGCCCGATGGCGAGCGAGAAGTGCGCGTCGGCGGGCACCGGCCGGGCGAGGGTCACCGCTCCGAGCGCGACGGCGGCAAGCAGGAGCTTCTTCATGGCGCGCGTCAACACGGGAGCCGGGGACCCGTTGCGCCGGTGCCAGGCCGTGGCAGCCGCTCCGGCGCCCGGCTCATGCGACCCGGGGGATCACCTCGCGCCCGAACCACTCGAGGCGGGCGAGAAGCTCGGCGAGGCCGCGGGCCGCCATCCCGGCGTGAAAGGCGGTGGCACCCGCCCCTCGCCAGCGCGTGGCGGCGGCCACCAGCGTATCGGCTGTCGCGCCGGCCGGAACGGCGAGCGGGGCCACGACCTCGAAGGCCTCCGGCCGGCCCGCTTCCGCGCGCAGCCTTCGCGCATCGGCGACGGCGGTCGTGCACGCCTCGGGCTCGAGCTGCCACGGCACCCAGCCGTCGGCGAGCCGCGCCGCGCGCCGGACCGCGGCGCGCGAGTTGCCGCCCACCCAGATCGGCGGGCGCGGTCGCTGCGCCGGGCGCGGCGCGACGATCACGTCGCGGAAGGTGAGCGTCTCGCCTGCGAAGCTGGCCACCTCCTCCGTCCACGCCGCGGCGATGGCCGCGAGGTACTCGTCGGTCAGCGCACCGCGCCGAGCGAAGTCGGCGCCCAGCACCGTGAACTCGGGCTTCAAATGCCCGCTCCCCACGCCCAGGATCACGCGCCCGCCCGAGAGACGGTCGAGCGTCCCGTACTGCTTCGCGACGACGAGCGGGTGGCGGTAGGGCAGGACGAGGACGTGGGAGAGGAGGCGGATGTGCGTCGTGGCGCCCGCGACGAAGGCGAGCGTGCTGCCGGCGTCGAACCAGGCCGCCCCCATCGCCGCGGCGCGCGAGACGGGCACGGCGACGTGATCGCTGCACGACACCCAGTCGAAGCCGGCGCGCTCGGCCGCGCGCGCCGCCTCCAGGATGTGGGGGCCGCCGACGTCCCGCTCCCAGGCCTGCGCGCGCGCCGGGATCTGCTGCACGCCGGGCAGGCTCGTGCCGAAGCGGGGCATCACGCCGCCGGCCGCCGCTTCAGCTCGATGATGTTCCCGTCCGGATCGAGGACGTAGACGGACGGCCCCATGCCGCGCGCGCCGTAGCGCTCGGCCGGGTCGCCCAGCACCTCCACGCCCTCTGCCCGCAGGTAACTCACCAGCGCGGCCATGTCGGGTGTGTCGACGCCGAGGCAGACGTGGTCCACGTTCCGCCCCTCGTGGCTGGGCGGGGGGTCGGCCGGCACGAGATCGATCATGCCGGCGCCGGCGCGGAGCTGGATGAGGCCGATCGCCTCCAGGCGCCGCTCCTCCTCGAGGCCGAGGACGCGCGTGTAGAAGTCGAGCGCGCGCGTCTGGTCGCGGCAGCGGATGACGACGTGGTCGATCTCCGCGACCGTCAGCGGGCGGTCCATGGCGAGGGCTCAGCCGATGCCGGCGCGCGCGAGCTTCGCGAGCAGCGCGCGGGTACGCTCGACGGCGTCGCCGTCGCCCGGCACCGAAAACGGCGCCGCCAGGAAGTCGGTCGCGCCCGCCTCGGCGAGGCGGCGGAGCTGCTCGCCCACCGCGTTCTCGTCGCCCACGATAGCGACGTCGGCCGGCCCCTCGACGCCCTCGCGGTCGAGCATGGCGCGGTACGAAGGCAGCGCGCCGTAGACCAGGAACGCCTGCGCCGCCGCCGCGCGTGCGCCAGCGACGTCCGCGGTCACCGCGATCGGAAGGCCGACGACCACGCGCGGCGCGGGCCGCCCGGCCTGGGCCGCCGCCTCGCGGATGCGCGGGGCCGTGTGCTCGCGGATCGTCTTCGGCCCGGTCATCCACGTGATCGTGCCGTCGGCCTCGCGCCCGGTGAGCGCCAGCATCTTGGGGGCCAGCGCCGCGACCAGGATCGCACACGGCTTCCCGCCCGGCACGGCGAGCTGGGCATTGACGCGGTACTCGCTGCCCCAGTGGCTCACGCTGCCGCTCCGGATGAGCGGCCCGAGGACGGCCAGGTACTCCTTCATGTGGCTGTAGGGCTTCGCGAACGAGAGCCCGAGCATCCCCTCGATGACGATCTGGTGCGAGAGGCCGACGCCGAGCGTGAAGCGGCCGCCCGCGATGGCCTGCGCCGAGAGCGCCTGCTGCGCCATCGCGTGCGGGTGGCGCGGGAAGGTCGGCATCACGGCGGTGCCGAGCTCGATGCGTCGGGTCTCGCGGGCGCAGAGCGCGGCCGCCATGATCGCGTCCATCCCCATGATGTTGGCGAACCAGCCGCTCGCGAAGCCGTCGGCCTCCGCGCGCCTGGCCTGCGCGACGAGCCCGTCGACGCCCGCGGGCGCCCCCGCGATGTCCCCGATGCCGATCCCGATCTTCATCATCGCTCCCACCTACCACCAAACGGGGGCCATGGGGTATCCTCGAAATGATGGGCTACCCGAGGATGCTCGAGGTGCGCCAGCGCTTCGACGCACCCCGCGTGGACGACGTGGCCGGGACGGTCGCCGCCGAGCTCGAGCGCATCGGCGTCCGCGGGAGCATCGGGCCGGGCGAGACGGTCGCCGTCGCCGTCGGCAGCCGGGGGATCACGAACCTGGCCCTCGTCGTCCGCACCCTGGTCGCGGTCCTGAAGGAGGCGGGGGCGCGCCCGTTCGTCGTGCCCGCCATGGGGAGCCACGGCGGGGCGACCGCGGAGGGGCAGCGCGCCATCCTGGCGGGCTACGGCATCACCGAGGACGCGATCGGCGCGCCCATCCGCTCCTCGATGGAGACCGTCCACCTGGGCACCACCGACGACGGCATCCCGCTCCACTTCGACCGCGCCGCCCACGAGGCCGATCACGTCGCGATCGTGAACCGCGTGAAGCCGCACACGAACTTCTCGGGCGAGATCGAGAGCGGCCTCCTCAAGATGACGATGATCGGCCTCGGCAAGCACACCGGCGCCGCCCTCTGCCACCGCGCGATCGTCGATCATGGCTTCGATCGGGTGGCGCGGAGCGCGGGCCGGGCGCTCCTCGCGCGCTGCCGGATCGCCTTCGGCCTCGCCCTGGTCGAGAACGGGTACGACGAGACCGCGCTCGTCGAGGCGGTCCCGGCCGCCGCCTTCGCGGAGCGCGACCGGGCGCTCCTCGTGCTCGCCAGGCGCTGGCTCCCGCGGCTTCCGGTCCTGCGCCCCGACCTCCTGATCGTCGACGAGATGGGGAAGAACGTGAGCGGCTCGGGCATGGACACCAACGTGGTCGGCCGCAAGCCCCACGGCGGCCTCGACGACGACCCCCGGGTGAAGCGCCTCTTCGTGCGCGAGCTCACGCCCGAGACGCGGGGCAACGCGTACGGCATCGGCCTCGCCGACTTCACCACCAGCCGACTGATCCGCGCCATCGACTACCGCACTACGGTGCTCAACTGCCTGACCGCCGCCAACCCCGAGGCGGCCGCCCTCCCCATCCACTACGACACCGACCGCGAGGCGATCGACGCCGCGCTCGCGAGCGCGGGCCTCGCGCCGGCCGAGCGCGCGCGCGTGGTGCGCATCCGGAACACGCTCCGCCTCGACCGGCTCTTCGTCTCCGAGGCGTGCCGCGCCGAGCTCGCCGCGCGCGGCGACGTCGAGATCGTCGAGCCGGCACACGAGCTCGCCTTCGACGGTGTGGGGAACCTGCCGCCCCTCCCGCTCGCGGCGCAACCTTGACCCTGCCCCGCGGGGGCGGGTAGCTTTTCGCGACGTCGCATGGCAGCGCTGCCCGGCAACCTCGACAGTATCCGCGTGCTCGACCTGACCCGCGAGCCCGGCTTCTTCGCCGGCAAGCTCCTCGGTGACCTCGGCGCGGACGTGGTGAAGGTCGAGCCGCCCGCGGGCGACCCGGCGCGCCGCCGGCCGCCCTTCTGGGACGGCCTCGCCGACCCCGAGCGCTCGCTCCTCTGGCTCGCGATGAACACCTCCAAGCGCGGCATCACGCTCGACCTCGCGCGCCAGCGCGGCCGCGAGCTCCTCCTCGCGCTCGCCGCGCGCGCCGACGTGATGCTCGAGACCGGGCCCACGCCGGGCCTCGGCTGGCCGGAGCTCCACGCCCAGAACCCGCGCCTGGTCCACGTCGCGCTCACGCCCTTCGGCGAGACCGGGCCGCGTGCCGGCTGGCGGGGCTCCGACCTCACGGTGACCGCGATGAGCGGCAACCTCTACTCGACCGGCGATCCCGACCGCGCCCCCGTGCGCTGCTCGCTCCCGGTGTCGTACTACCACGGCGGCATCGAGGCCGCGGTCGGCGTCGTCTTCGCGCTGCTCGCGCGCGAGCGGACCGGGGAAGGCCAGCACGTCGACGTCGCCCTCCAGGAGGCGATGGTGATGCCGAACATCGGCACCGCCGCCATGTTCAAGCTGACCGGCAACCGCGGCGCGCGCGCCGGCGCCTTCATGCGGCAGGAGAGGAGCGTCGCGCGCGAGATCTGGCCGTGCAGGGACGGCTTCGTGTCCTTCGCGCTGCGCGGCGGGGCGGCCCGCATCCCGGGGCTCGTCGCCATGGTCGAGTACATGGACGAGCACGGCATGGCATCGCCAGCGCTCAGGGCGCGCGACTGGAAGACCTACAACCACAACCTGCTGACCCAGGCCGAGGTGGACGAGCTCAGCCGGGAGTTCGGCGCGTTCTTCCTCACCAAGACGATGGCGGAGCTCTACCGCGCCGCCTGTGAGCGGAACCTGATGCTCGCGCCCATCAACGACGCGCGCGAGGTCACGGCCTCCACCCAGCTCGCGGCGCGCGAGTTCTTCGTCGAGGTCGAGAACCCGGGGCGCGGGCGGCTCCGCTACCCGGGCGCCTTCGCCAGGAGCAACGCGAGCGCGATCGCCATCCGCCGCCCGGCGCCGCGGCTCGGCGAGCACACGGCGGAGGTGCTGGGCGAGCTCGGCCTCGGCCCGGCCGAGCTGCAGCGCCTGCGCGCCGAGGGGGTGGTGTGACCGACCTCTTCGCCGGCACGACCATCCTCGAGTTCGGCGGCGGCGCGGCCGGCCCGGTCGCGACCCGCTACTTCGCCGACCACGGTGCGACCGTGATCCGCGTCGAATCGCGCCG
>VBKJ01000023.1 GCA_005879795.1 Deltaproteobacteria bacterium | reverse complement strand
CGAGACGACGGGGCCGGCCGCGGCGCGGCTCTTCGCCCTCGCCGACTCGCCGGCCGCCATGCTCGGCCTGACGCGCCGCCGGATCGAGCGAGCGATCTTCCCGGTCGGCTTCTACCGTACCAAGGCGCGCGTCGTGCAGCGCGTCTCGCGCGGGCTTCTCGAGCGCTTCGACGGCCGCGTCCCCGCGGACCTGGACGCCCTGCTGACGCTGCCCGGGGTGGGACGGAAGACTGCGAACCTGGTCGTCACCTATGCCTTCGCGCTCCCCGGCATCTGCGTCGACACCCACGTGCACCGCATCACGAACCGGCTCGGCTTCGTGCGCACCACGACGCCGGAGCGCACCGAGTGGGCGCTGCGCGCGAAGCTCCCGCGCCGGCACTGGATCGAGCTCAACGACCTGCTGGTCGCCTTCGGGCAGAACGTCTGCCAGCCGCTCTCGCCCCGCTGCTCGGCCTGTCCGGTCGCCCGCCTCTGCCACCGCGTGGGCGTCACGCGGAGCCGCTGAGCGAGCTACGGCCTGTAGCCCGAGAATACGAAGTCGTTGTCCTTCTGCTGCTGGTGGCAGCCGAAGCACTGGGCCGTCGCGTCGGTCACCAGCCGTTCGCTCTGGCTGTCGCCCTTGAAGCCCTCGAAGCCCCACCCGCCGGTCGTCTTGAAGCGCGCGCGGTCCTTCTCCATGACGCCGATGAGCTTGCGGCTGCCCTCGACCCAGGCGCCGTTCTCGTCCTTCGCCTCGAGGAGGTCGAAGACGAGCACGCTGCCGTCGGGGAACGTCCCGCCCTTCACGAGCGCGCGCATCGCCTCGGCGTTGGCGTAGACGTGGTGCATGCCGCCGAACTGCGCGAAGAGCGGGTGCTTGTCGGAGTAGATGACCATGGACTTGACGAGCGGCCACTTGCGGTAACCGGCCGGGTAGTCGACCGACGGCTTCTCGGGCGAGGCCGCGGAGGCGGCGCCGGCGAGGGTGAGCGCCAGGCACAGGGGTACCAGCCGGTGCGTCATGGGCATTTCTCCTTCCCGGGCCCTGGTGCCGCGGAGGGTGGCCTCTCGTCAAGAGTGCCGGGCGTTGACGCCCGGCGCGCGAATCGTGGTAGTACCCGGGCGACATCCGGCCGAGCGCCGGGAGGGACGGGGTGCGGCGGGAGGCGGCGGCCGCTCTCGCCGGAGAGAGCCGATGGCCGTCGACGGCACGCATCCCAGCCCGTATCCAGGGCCCGAGCCGGGCCCGCCGCTGGCCGCCTACGATGCGGAGAGCCTGGCGCGGTGCTGGCGCGGCGCCAGCGCGTACTGCCTGACCGCCGCCATCCTGCTCCTCACCTTCGCCGCGCTCGACCGGACCCGCTTCCCGGACGCCGCGGCCACGCTGCTCCTCGTGCGCGCGCTGGGCGCCGCGGCGCTCGGGTTCCTCCTCGTGCTGCTGCAGACCCGCTTCGGGGTGCGCCACCCGCGCGCGCTCGGGGTGGTCGCGGCCGCCCTCATGGGGGCCATCGAGCAACTCCTCGCCCTCGCGGCAGAAGGAGCCCTGCAGGGGCGCGCGCTCGTCACCCTCGGCGCGGAGAGCCCGATCAACCTGGGCGCGACCTTCGCGATGCTCGGCGTGGCCGTGCTCATCCCCTGGTCGCCGGTCTGGTCGGCCTTCGCCTCCCTGCTGGTCATCGGCGAGTACGTGGCGGCGGCGGTCATCACGGGCAGGGCCACCGGACCGCCCTTCGACGACAAGCTCATGCTCTTCGCCTCGGCGGGCGTCGTCGCGGTCGTGATCACGGCCGTGCTCGAGCAGCGCCGCTGGCGGGAGTTCTTCCAGACCTGGGCGCTCGCCGCCGCCCACCGCGAGGCACGCGAGCGTGAGAAGCGCTACCGCTCCGTGGTGGAGACGGCGGGGAGCGTCATCATCGTCCTCGGCCCGGCGGGCTCCGTCACCGAGTTCAACCGCGAGGCCGAGCGCGTGCTCGGCTGGCCGCAGGCGGCGGTGGTCGGACGGGACCTCCTCACCTCCCTCGTTGCCGAGGGGAGCCGCGCGACGGTCGCCACCGACATCGGCAAGGCGCTCGCGGGCGAGCCGACGGGCGCCTTCGAGGCCCGCATGCTCGCGCGCGACGGCAGCGAGCGCGTGATGGCGTGCGGTACCAGGCGCCTGGTCGACGACGACGGGCGTGCGGTGGGCGTGGTCCTCTGCGCGCAGGACATCAGCGACCGCAAGCAGGCCGAGGACGCCCGCCTGGCGCTCGAGCGGCGGCTCGGCGAGGCGCAGAAGCTCGAGAGCCTCGGCGTGCTCGCGGGCGGCATCGCGCACGACTTCAACAACCTCCTGGTGAGCGTGCTCGGGAACGCCTCCCTGGCGCTCGGCGAGCTGCCGCCCGGCGCGCCCACACGCCAGGCGGTGCAGCGGATCGAGCACGCGGCCCGGCGTGGCTCCGAGCTCACCCGGCAGCTGCTCGCCTACGCGGGCAAGGGCACGGTCGCGCTCGCGCGGGTCGACGTGAACGCCCTCATCGCGGAGACGAGCGATCTCCTGCACGTGTCGACGGCGAACCGGGCCGTGATGACCTACGACCTGACGCCCAACCTTCCCGCGGTCGAGGCCGACCCCACCCAGATCCGCCAGGTCCTCATGAACCTCGTCATCAACGCCTCGGAGGCGATCGGCGACGCCGACGGCACGATCACGGTGCGCACGGGGGTCGTCGAGCTGGGTGCGGACACGCTGCGCGACACGCAGCACGCGCCCGAGGCGGCGCCCGGACCGCACGTCTGCATCGAGGTGTGCGACACGGGCTGCGGGATCGATGCCGCCACGGCGGCCAGGGTCTTCGACCCCTTCTTCTCGACCAAGTTCACGGGGCGGGGGCTCGGCCTCGCCACCGTGCTCGGCGTCGTGCGCGGTCACCGCGGCGCGCTCGCGCTCACGAGCACGCCCGGCAGCGGGACGACCGTCCGGATCTACCTCCCGTCCGCGGGCGCGCCGGCCCGCGGAGAGCCGCGGCCCGCGCCCGCGGCGCCGCCCGCCGGCGAGGGCCGCGAGGGGCGCACCGTCCTCCTGGTGGACGACGAGGAGGACGTGCGCGTCGTGACCGCCCACATGCTCGAGCGGCTCGGCTGCAGCGTGCTCCAGGCCGGCGACGGCCGCGAGGGCGTGCAGGTCTTTCGCGAGCACGCGCGCATGATCGACGCGGTGATCGTCGACCTGACCCTGCCGCGCCTCTCCGGCGACCGCGTGTTCCGCGAGATCCGCACCATTCGCCCCGACGCGCGCGTCATCCTCATGACCGGCTACGACGACGAGAAGGCGAGCGGCGCCCTCGCCGAGGCCGGGCTCGCGGGCTTCCTCCGCAAGCCGTTCTCGGTGGGCGACCTGGAGAAGGCGCTCGGCGAGGTGGCGCGCGAAGGGGACTGAGCCCCCTCGCGCGCCACAAGCGAGCCGGACAGTCGTTCTCGCAGGTCATCAAGCAGCGGCTTGGCGGGCGGGGAGAAAGTGCTCATCCCCGCCCTCTGCGGAATGTCCCGGCAGCGAATGCTACTTGCTGAAGACGCTCACGTTCCCGCCGCCGAGGTCTTGCAGTGTCGGGGAGCTGCCCCACCACGTGGTGCCATCCTTCAGAATCACGCGGACCGCGTACTGGTCGCGCTGGCGCGGACTGCACAGGTCGCCGTCGCCGATGTCAACCACGAGCGAGCAGTTGCCGATGGAGGACACGACCACTTCAGTGTCCGGATCGATCTTCTGGATGACCACGCTGGCCGAGTATCGGCCTCGGGTGAGCTGCATATAGCAGCCCTGGAGGAACGACAGACCGCCGGTGTTCCAGCTGGTGGACTTGACCAAGTAATTGTAGCCGTCATCGCCGCGCACCATGTAGATGCTGTTGCCCTTCAAGGTTCCGTTCTTGTTGAAGCCAACGGTGAACCCGAAGTTGGCCTTGCGATTTCCAGTGAGCGTGGGTATCCACCCGCCGCCCGTCACTCGTCGATCGGTGCTCCCGTAGTCGATTGTCAGACAGGCATCCGTGGCGGCCGTTTGCCAGCACGCTTGGGGTTCGACGCTGGCTCGCACGGTGTACTGTCCCGTAAGACTATTAAAAGCGATGAACGCGTCCCCTTGACTGTTGACAGCGGCAACTTGGTTGAGAACCGGCGAGCCCACGAGATTGTTCTGCTGGAACACGCGGAAGCGGACACTGAGAGCAGTGATATCCTGGCAAGTGTTCTGAGGTGTCACATGTGCTGACAGCACCACGGTGGCCGTTCCCACGGTCGGCCCGGCCGTGAAGACGAACAGGTCGCCCGCATATTGCAAGGTGACTCCCACCGGGATGCACGGATGCAGACACGCCGCGCTGCTGCCGCTGCAGACATCCGACGTGCATGAATCGGCGTCATCGGTGCACGTGTAGCCCGCCGTCTGGAAGACGTCCACGCACGCGTTGCTGGTCCCCGTGCAGTGGTCGGCCGCGTTGTTGTCGCACGCGCTGCTCTGCGACGCGCCGGTGCAGGGCGTGCTGCTCGAGGCGAAGGCGTTCGCGGGACACGCGCCCGAGGTCCCGGTGCAGGTCTCCGCTACGTCGCACTGCCCCGCCGAGGGCCGGCACGTGCAGCTCGCTGCTTTGAAGACGTCCACGCACGCGTTGCCGGTCCCCGTGCAGTGATCCTGCGTGTCATTGTCGCAGACGCCGCTCTGGGAGGCGCCCGTGCAATGCGTGCTGCTCGCGGCGAAGGCGTCCGCGGGACACGTGCCCGAGGTCCCCGTGCAGCTCTCCGCCACGTCGCACTGGCCCGCCGACGTCCGGCAGGTGACGCTCGCCGCCTTGTACGCATCCACGCACGTATTGCTGCTCCCCGTGCAGTGATCGGCCGCGTCGTCGTCGCACACGCCGCTCTGGGAGGCGCCCGTACAGTGCGTGCTGCTCGCGGCGAAGGCGTCCGCGGGACACGTGCCCGAGGTCCCGGTGCAGCTCTCCGCCACGTCGCACTGGCCCGCCGACGTCCGGCAGGTGACGCTCGCCGCCTTGTACGCGTCCACGCACGTGTTGCTGCTCCCCGTGCAGTGATCGGCCGTGTCGTCGTCGCAGACGCCGCTCTGGGAGGCGCCCGTGCAATGCGTGCTGCTCGCGGCGAAGGCGTCCGCGGGACACGTGCCCGAGGTCCCGGTGCAGCTCTCCGCCACGTCGCACTGGCCCGCCGAC
>VBKJ01000022.1 GCA_005879795.1 Deltaproteobacteria bacterium | reverse complement strand
CGAAGGCGAGGTTCCCGGCGACGGTGAGATGCGGCCACAGGGCGAGCTCCTGCAGCACGACGGCAAGATTTCGTTCCTCCGGCAGCCGAAGGACCCGGCCGTCGGCACTCGCCACTGCGCCGTTGAGCCGAACGCTCCCGCGCTCCGGAGCGATGAAGCCGAGGATCAGTCGCACGACGGTCGTCTTGCCGGCTCCCGAGGGGCCGAGGAGCGCCAGGACCTCGCCGGGCTCCAGCGCGAGCGAGAGGCCCGAGAGCACCGGCGTGGCGCCCAATTCGAGCCACACGTCCTCCAGGCAGACCACCGGGGTCATGCACGCTGCGCGCGGCGGAGCAGTGTCGCGCCCGCCGCCACGATGATCGCCGTCAGCGCGACCTGCACCACGGCGAGCGCGGCCACGACGCTCTCCGGCCCGTTCGCCTCGAGCGTGAAGATTCGGACGGGCAGCGGCTCACGCCCGGGGGGATAGAACAGCACGGCTGTCTCGAGGTCGCGGAGACAGAAGATGAAGGCCAGCAGCCACGCGCTGGCGAGCCCGAGGCGATGGAGCGGGACGACGATCCGGAAGAGCCGGCGAGCGAAGCCCGCGCCAACCACCGCGGCGAGCTGCTCGTGCTCGACCGGCCCTTGCGCGACCGCCCCCGCCATCGTGCGCACCCCGACGACGCCATACCGTGCGACGTCGCCGATGATGATGATCGCGAGGCTCCCATACACGACCCGTGTCGCCGGCCGGTTCCAGAGCGAGATCAGGCCGACACCGAGGACGGCCGCTGGCGTGACGAACGCCAGCACTCCCGCCGCGTCGAGCAGGTGAGCGCCACGCCGGCCACGGGCGAGCGCGTGGCCCACGATCAGCCCGAGGGCGGCGATGATCGTGGCCGCGACGCCGGCGCAGACGATGCTGTTGGTGAGGCTCGCACCGATCCAGGCTGGAACGCCAGCGAATCCACCAGCAGACGCCCGCAACGCGAGACCGGCGATCGGCAGCACGGAGACGGCCGCCAGCGCCCACACGATGGCGCCCGCCGGCCCCTTCCACGCTCCGAGCGGCAGTGGGACCGTCCCGCGCTGCCGCGGGCCAAGCACCGGGAACGACCGCCGAGCTGCGAGCCAACGCTCGCAGCCGAGGAGTCCGAGCGCCATGCCGAGCAGCGGTACCACGAGACCGAACGCCTCGCCCGGGGCGTACTCGACGCCACCGAGCCGCGCGAACACGGCGGCCGGGTACGATCGGACACGCAGAAACATCGGTACGCCGAGCTCGGAGAAGGCGAGCGCGAACACGACGAGCGCCGAAAGCGCGGCCGCCGGCCAGGCGAGCGGGAGCAGGATGCGCGTCACGACCCGGCGCGGGCCGGCCACGATGCGAGCCGCTTCCTCGAGGGATGGGTCGATCCCCCGGAGGGCCAGCGCGACGAGCGACGTGACGACTGGCGTGAAAGCCAGCGCCAGTACCAGGACGACGCCCGCGAAGCTGAAGAGCAGCCGCGAGGTCGCTTCCGTGCCGAGGAGCCCGCGGCGGCCGAGCAGATGAAACCAGCCGAGCGCGAGCAAGAAAGGCGGTAGGAACATCGGGAAGGCGTGCACGAGAAACGCGGCCTGCCGGCCCCCGACGTCCGTCTTCGCGAGCAGCGCGGCGAGGGGCACGCCGAGCGCGAGCGCCAGCCCGGTCACGGACGCGGCCAGGGCGAGCGACCGCACCAGGAGAGTCCAGGTCGCCGGCGCGGCGAGTGCGGCGCGCGCATGCGCGAGCCCCTGCACGCCAGCCAGCGGCAGCTCCAGCGCGGCCAGGACGAGCGGTAGAAATCCCGCGCCGAGCAGCACGAGGGCCGCGATCCCGACGAGTAGCTGCTGCTGTGTGCGGCTCGTCAGAGCCCGACCCACTCGCGGAGAAAGGGCTGAATGCGCTCCATCGCGCTGGCCACGCTCGCGTAGTCGACTTGCATGGCGCGCACCCGGTCGAGCCCGCGCACGTCCGTGCCGGCCGTGAGCCCTCCTCGAAGCGGCATGTGCGCGGCCGATTCCGCCATCCGCTGCTCCGTCACCGGTGCGAGCAAGGCGTCGACGAGGCGCCGGCCGCTCTCCGGGTGCGGGCCGCCCTTGATGAGAACCACTGCCGTCGGCAGGACGAGCGTGCCGAGGGCGTCCTGATCCGGATAGACGACGGCCACCGGCGCGCCGTCCTTGACCGCCTCCGCGGCATCGTCCGTGTCGGTGAGCCCGAACGCGACCTCACCGCTCGCGACGAGCCGCTTCACCTCACCGTTGGAGCTCGCGATCCGGACGTCGTTGGCCTTCACCTCGTGCAAGAACGCGCGCGCCGGCTCGTCGCCCCAGGCAGTGAAGAGCGCCGCCATGTGGATCGTCGTCGTGCCGAAGAGCGGGTTCGCCATCGCGGCCTGCCCCTTCCAGCGCGGGCTCGCGAGATCGCGGATCGATGCGGGCCGGTCCGCGGCAGCGACGCGCCTCGTGTTGACCAGGAGGATGCGGGCCCGGGCCGCGAAGCCGGTCCACGCGCCGTCGGAGGCCTTGAACGGCGCGGGGATACCCGCCGCATTGGGCGACACGTATGGCTCGACGAGGCCGCGCGCGATCAGGATGAACGGGCGGACGGGGTCGCCAGACCAGAAGACGTCCGCTCGGGGGCTCTGCGCCTCGGCGAGGAGCCGGTTCAGCACGCCCGTACTCTTCGTCTCCTCGGTGTCGAAGACGGCGTGCACGGCGACCCCGCTCTGAGCCTCGAACGTACGGAAGATCGGCTCGGAGACGACCTGATCGACGGAGGTGTACGCCACGACCCCCGGTCCACCGCGCCCGCAGGTCGACGCGGCGAGCCCGAGGAGGCTCAAGCACCCCCACGTCATGAGTCGTGCCCTGGACGCGAGACGTTTGCCGAGCGTGCCGGTCACCTTCAGCGGAGCGGCGCGACACTCAGGTCATCGAAATAGGTCACCGAATCCGCCTTGGTCCACACACCGACCTTCCCCGGTTGCGAGAACGTCGAGTCATGGGCGTCAATCACCTTGTTGCCGTCGAACGACACCACGAAATGATCGCCACGCGCCTCCACCCCGAGCTGGTGCCAGGTCCCATTCGTCACCTTCCCGCGCCATCCCGTGATCTGCCGCCGTTTCCCGTCCTTCACGTAGTACAGGTTCACGTTGTCCTCGAGGGCGTTGGCGCGCGTCAGGTAGTAGTTGTCCTCGTCCTGATACCGGAACACGAGACCACACGCCTGGTCCACTCGACCCGATACGGGCTTGCACCGGACCGACAGGCCGACGTCGCCGAGTTTCGGCTCGTTCGCGACGGCGACCGGGAAGCGATAGTCGGTGGTGTCGGGGTCGAGCTGCGCGAGCACGTTTCCGGCACTCGGCGCATCCTTCTCCGCCTGGACGATCCAACGCCCCGGCTTTCCCTTCCCGGTGCGGCCGAACGAGAAGCCCGGCGGCGGCGCGTTGACGGGGTCCCCGTCGAAATTCCATGTCTCCGCCGACGCCGTCGTGGCAACGAGCACCGCGAACACAACGCTATGGATGAGTCCCTTCATGACTGCCTCCATATTTCAACCTTCACCACGGAAAGGCGACCGTGAACCCGGCCGTGCCGCCCCACTCGTCCGCCGTCCGGCTGATGCCGTGCCGGACGCCGACATCGAACGACAGCTCGTGAAGTGGAGAGGGAGCCGCCACATCCCAGACCGCGCCAAGGAGCGCGCTATTGTCTGCCTTCCTCCCGCGGACGGTCTCCCCATTCACTTCGGCGACCGCTCGGACGCGGTCGAGCAGGGGACGTTCGACGATGACTCCCCAGAGGATGCCCGGCTCGTCGCCGCCGGCCTCGACCAGCCCGCCGCCGTTCAGGTGGTACGTCCATCCGAGCGCCCTGCCGGACGCGATACCGACCAGCTCACCGCCCGGGCGATCTTCGCCGCGGATGGTCGGGAGCAGCGCGCTCAGCTCGACGGCCAACGAGGGCGCGGCGCCATGTTCCTGGAACACGCCTTCCCGGGCGATCCACTTCAGCGAGAGCGCGCTGTCCTCGAACCGGGTGTGGTCGCGCTCGTCTCCGCGCGACAGGTCATTCACCAGCTTGAACTCCGCCACGGCCTCCAGGCCGCGTCCGAGGCCGATGTTCGCGATGACCGTCGGGGCGACGATGGCGGTGCGGCCGTCGCCTCGCCGGAACCCGGCGTACCCGAACTCGAGCTCGACTTCACGGCGGTCCGCCACGGCCGCGTCGGTGGAGACGAAGGGCCGGTACGCGAGTGCCCGCGACGGTCCACGGGAAAGGATGACGGCGATGACGAGGGGAAGGGGACGGCATCGAGCCAGCGTTCGCATCGAGCGCGGGCGCTACCCGAGGAGCGCGGGGTGCCACGATGGGGAGGGCTGCGCCACCGCCGGCCGCCCGCGGTGGTAGTCGACGAAGCCAAGCATGTCATTCAGTGCGTGCCTCCCGGTCACTTCTTCTGCGTGTCGAGGGCGGATTTGACACCTCGCGCGAGCTCCTCGGCCGGACCCTTCGCCCAGAAGTGCAGAAACATGATGCGCGGCTGCTCGTGCGTCATGTGGTTGTGAATCGCGACGATGTTGATGTTCGCGTGACGCAGCGCCTTGAGGACATCCTGCAGCTCGTCTTCGAGCATCGCGAAGTCGCCGTCGACCACCGCGGCTCGCTGGCTCCCCGCGAACGCCGCCCAGGTGTTCACGCCCATCGCCTCTCCGACCTCGGCGCCGTGCATGGACGTCTTGCGGCCGAAGGAGAACTTCGCGATCCCGTCCTTCGCCTGCGCCGACGCGCCGAGGATCGTCTCGAGCGGCTTCGGGTCGATCGTGCTCTTCGTCGGGATGCTCACGCCGCCGAAGCCGGTTCCCCGCTGCGCCGCGTTCGCGGCGTCCAGGGCCTTCCGGACCCCCGTCGCCAGCTGCTCGGTGGTCCCCACACCACCGATGTGCATGAAGAAGACGTGCGGGCGGTCGAAGAAGAAGTGGTTGTGCAGGGCGGTCACCTCGAGTCCGTTGTCGAGGGCGGCGCTCATCGTGGGATTCACCTGCGGCTCGGTCAACGTCATGTCGCCCATGACGATCGTCTTGTCGCCCGCAGCCTGGAACGCGGCCCACGACGTGAGGCCCTGGAACGGCTGCATCTTCGCCCCGTCGATGACCGCTCCGAGGTCCCCGCGTGGCACGCTGATCTTCGCGATGCCGTTCTTCACATCCGGCTTGAGGCCAGTGATCTTCGCGATCAGCTCCGTGTCGGGCTCCTCGGCCGCGGCACTCCTCGCTATGGCCACAGCGAGGATAAGCAGC
>VBKJ01000021.1 GCA_005879795.1 Deltaproteobacteria bacterium | reverse complement strand
GTCGATCGGCGACGCGATCGAGCAGTACTGGAGCTGGATGCGGGCGCTCTCGACTGCGGCCTGGTCGGCCACCACGGCGGCCTCCAGGGACGCCGCGCGGGCGTGCGCCTGATCGTACTCGTCCTGGGAGACGATCCCGTCCTTCACGAGGCGCGCGAAGCGACCGGCCTCCACGCGCGCGTTCTCGGCCTGCGCGCGGTCTCGGGCCAGGTTCGCCTCGGCCTGCCGGAGCGCCGCCTCGAAGGGACGCGCGTCGAGCGCGAAGAGGAGGTCGCCGCGCTTCACTTCCTGCCCCTCGGCGAAGTACACGCGCGCGACCCGCCCCTCCACCTGCGCCTTGAGGGAGACGGTCGAGTAGGCCGTCACGTTGCCGATGGCGCGCAGGCTGACGGGCGCGTCCTTCTGCACCGCAGGCGCCACGGTCACCGGGACGGGCGCCGAATCGTTCGTGCGCTCGGCGGCGCCACCGCCCCACGAGCAGGTGGAGAGGACGCCGAGACCCGCGAGGAGGGGAGCGAGCATGAGAGGGGGCCGAGCCGGACTCATCTCGGTCGAGAGCATATTCGCCCCGGCGCGCTACCGCCACGCCGCCCGGCGCGCCACTTGCATGCCAACGATTCCCGTTGACAACGGCGCCCGGGGAAGCCATCTCTCTCTCGCCCGCAGGCGCGGGCTGACGGCGATGCAGCAGGCAACCAACGCACGAGCGTTCCTCCGCCGGCTCCATCCGTGGATCGGCAAGGCCGTCCACGCGCGTTGGACCGTGCGGCGCTCGTTCTACCAGAGCGAGGTGGACGCGCTGCTCATGGCGCTCGACGCGGAGCCCGGGCGCATGCCGCCCGAGCTGAGCCTCCGCCTGCAAGGGCTCCTCGGCCGTCTCTACCGCGAGTGGTTCCCGCCCACCTGGCGGCGCAATCCGACCTATGCGGAGGTCGTGCGTGACTTCCGCTGGTGGCTGGGCGTGGCGGAGCGCTGGTCGGAGACGCCCGTCAAGAACGGGCGCCCGCGGCGCACGGCTCGCGAGCCGCGCGCCGATCAGCCGAAGCGGCTCCTCCGCCTGCTCGGCCTGCGGCACGAGTGCACGGCGAGTGAGTTCATGGCGCGCTGGCGCCGCTTCCTGAAGGCGCACCACCCCGACCTGAATCCGGACCAGACCCCCGACGAGCGCCGCGACTTCGCCGAGGCGGTCGCGCTCTGGCGCCGGTAGCGCGTGGTGTGACCGACGCCCACCTCGCCCCGGACTTCACCCGGGTGGCGCTGGTCACGATCGACACGCAGCAGGACACGCTGGACGGCCAGCCCTTCGAGGTCCCGGGCACCTCGGCCGCGCTCCCCGAGCTGCAACGGCTGGCCGAGGCGTTCCGCGCCACGGGCCGGCCGATCGTGCACGTCGTCCGCCTCTACCGGCCCGACGGCAGCAACGTCGACCTCTGCCGCCGCCGCGCCGTCGCGGACGGGGCGCGTCTCGTCCTGGCCGGATCGCCGGGCGCGGAGCTGGCCTCGGGCCTGCTCCCCGCCGGCGCGCCCGGGCTCGACACGACGCTCCTCCTCGCCGGCGGCATCCAGCACGTCGGGCCGGGCGAGGCCGTCATCTACAAGCCGCGCTGGGGCGCCTTCTTCCAGACGCCGCTCGAAGCGCACCTGCGCGCGCTCGGCGTCTCCACGCTCGTGTTCGCGGGGTGCAACTTCCCGAACTGCCCGCGCGCGTCCATCTACGAGGCGAGCGAGCGCGACTTCCGCCTCGTGCTCGCCGAGGACGCGACCTCCGGCCTCTACGAGCGCGGAAAGGACGAGCTCGAGAACATCGGCGTCGTGCTGATGGGGACGGCCGAACTCGTGGCGGCGCTCGGCGCCGCGCCCGCCGCCGCGTCCTCGGTCTAGGAGCGGAGGTTTCCCCCGCGGGACCGGCCCGTTATCATGGCGGCTTCATGAGCGCCGCCTCCCGCAGCGACCGTCTCCGCGCCCTTCTCGCCGAGCGCATCGTCGTCCTCGACGGCGCGACGGGGACGTACCTCCAGGGCCGCGACCTGACGGCGCGGGACTTCGGCGGCCCCGAGTACGAGGGCTGCAACGAGCACCTGGTCCTCACCCGCCCCGACGTGGTCCGCGAGATGCACGAGGGCTACCTCGCCGCAGGCGCGGACATCATCGAGACCGACACCTTCGGCGGCACGCGCATCGTGCTCGGCGAGTACCGCCTCCAGGACAAGGTGGGCGAGATCAACGCCACCGCCGCGCGGCTCGCGCGCGAGGCGTGCGCGCGCGTCGAGACGCCCGACCGCCCGCGCTTCGTCGCCGGCTCGATGGGCCCGGGCACGAAGACCATCTCGGTGACCGGCGGGGTCACCTTCGACCAGGTGACCGCGGCGTACGCCGAGCAGACGGCCGGTCTCGTCGAGGGCGGCGCCGACGTCCTCTTCCTCGAGACGCAGCAGGACACGCTCAACGTGAAGGCGGCCCTCCTCGGCATCGACGAGGGCTGCGCGCGGGCCGGGCGCTCGGTCCCCGTCGTGCTCTCGGTCTCGATCGAGACCATGGGCACGATGCTCGCCGGGCAGTCGATCGAGGCGGTCTACGTCTCGGTGGCGCATCGCGACCTCCTCGCCATCGGCCTCAACTGCGCGACCGGCCCGGACTTCATGACCGACCACCTCCGCACCCTGGCCGGGATCTCGCGCTTCCCCGTCTCCTGCTTCCAGAACGCCGGTCTTCCCGACGAGGAGGGACGCTACAACGAGACGCCGGAGTCGCTGGTCGGGAAGGTCGAGCGCTTCTGCGCCGAGGGGTGGGTGAACATCATCGGCGGCTGTTGCGGGACGACGGCCGAGCACATCCGGATGCTGGCCGAGCTGGCGGCCCGCTACCGCCCGCGCACTGGCAGTCCCACCCGCCGATCCGTCGTCTCCGGCATCGAGGTCCTTCCCATCGACGACGACCGCCGCCCGGTGGTGGTCGGCGAGCGCACGAACGTGATCGGCAGCCGCAAGTTCAAGGAGCTGGTCGTCGCCGGCGACCTCGACCAGGCGGCCGAGATCGGACGCCGCCAGGTGCGCGGCGGCGCGCAGGTGCTGGACGTATGCCTCGCCAACCCCGATCGCGAGGAGCTGACGGACATGATCGCCTTCCTCGAGGTCCTCACGCGCAAGGTGAAGGTCCCACTCATGCTGGATTCCACCGACGCGCGCATCCTCGAGGAGGCCCTCGAGCGCTGCCAGGGGAAGGCCATCATCAACTCGATCAACCTCGAGGACGGCGAGGAGCGCTTCGAGAAGGTCGTCCCGCTGATCCACCGCTACGGCGCGGCGGTCGTCGTCGGCTGCATCGACGAGCACAAGCAGCGCGGCATGGCGGTCACGCGCCAGCGGAAGCTCGAGATCGCCGAGCGGAGCCACCGGCTCTTGACGGAGAAGTACGGCGTCGCCGAGGAGGACATCATCTTCGACGCGCTCGTCTTCCCGGTCGGCACCGGCGACCAGAACTACGTGGGCGCGGGCGCGGAGACCGTCGAGGGCGTGCGGCTCATCAAGGAGGCGCTCCCGCGCACCAAGACGGTCCTCGGCATCTCGAACGTCTCCTTCGGCCTCCCGAGCGCCGGGCGCGAGATCTTGAACTCCGTCTTCCTCTACCACTGCGTGCGCGCCGGGCTCGACCTCGCCATCGTCAATGCCGAGAAGCTCGAGCGCTACCCCTCCATCCCCGAGGAGGAGCGGCGGCTGGCCGAGGACCTGATCTTCTGGCGCGGCGACGACCCGGTCGCGGCCTTCGCGGCCCACTTCCGCGGCAGGACGGCAACCGCGAAGCGCTCCGACCGGAGCACGCTCCCATTGGACGAGCGCCTGGCGCGCTACATCATCGAGGGGTCGAAGGACGGCCTGCTCGACGACCTCGACCTGAAGCGCCGGGAGGCGAAGCCCCTCGAGATCATCAACGGCCCGCTCATGGCCGGCATGGACGAGGTGGGCCGTCTCTTCAACAACAACGAGCTGATCGTGGCCGAGGTGCTGCAGAGCGCCGAGGCCATGAAGGCCGCGGTCGCGCACCTGGAACCCTTCATGGAGAAGAGCGAGAGCGCCAACAAGGGGACGGTCGTCCTCGCCACCGTCAAGGGCGACGTGCACGACATCGGGAAGAACCTGGTCGAGATCATCCTCGGCAACAACGGCTTCCGCGTCGTCAACCTGGGCATCAAGGTGCCGCCGGAGGACCTCATCAAGGCCTACCGCGAGCACCGTCCGGACCTGATCGGGCTCTCGGGGCTGCTGGTCAAGTCCGCGCAGCAGATGGTGGTGACGGCCGAGGACCTGAAGGCCGCCGGGGTCCGCTGCCCGGTGCTGGTCGGCGGCGCGGCGCTCTCCGCCAAGTTCACCGCCGCCAAGATCGCGCCCGCGTACACGAGCCTCGTCTGCTACGCGAACGACGCCATGGCCGGCCTCGACCTCGCCAACAAGCTGGTGAGCGAGGAGACGCGCGAGGCGATGGCGGCCAAGGTGCAGGCCGAGCAGGCGCGCCTGCGGGCCGCGCCCGCCCGCACGGTGGCGGCCACGCCCGCGGCCGCGGCGCCCCTCATCCGCCACGACCAGCCGGTCCCGACCCCGCCGGATTTGAAGCGCCACGTGCTCGACCCCTTCCCGCTCGAGGACGTCTTCCCGTACGTGAACCCCGCCATGCTCTACGGAAAGCACCTCGGGCTGCGCGGCAACTTGGAGACGCTCCTCGGCCAGAGCGACGAGAAGGCCGCGCGCCTGCGCGAGCGCGTCGCCGGGGTCGAGAACGAGGTGCTGGCGAACGGCACCATGCCACCACGCGCCGTCTTTAAGTTCTTCCCGGCCCAGTCGGAAGGCGACGCGATCCTCCTCTACGGACCGGGTCACAAGGTCGTCGAGATCTTCACGTTCC
>VBKJ01000020.1 GCA_005879795.1 Deltaproteobacteria bacterium | reverse complement strand
AACAGGTCGCCGAGATTGTCCTGACCCTGCACCGAGCGGGTGGCGTAGGTGTACGCCAGGCCTACACCCCAGCCAAAGTTCTCGCTGGAGCGGCGATACGGGCGGTCAATCGTGATTTGCAACGCGTCGTACCATGTCTTGGCGTCGTTCGTTGAGTAGATAAAGTTGCTAAAGCCGTGGGCATTGAGGTTAAAGTCGGGGACGCAGCAGGTGCCGTCCGGTCTGAGACCGGACTTGCCGAAGTTCATCGCCAGCTGGTCCACGCCCCGCACGCCTGCGTAGGTAGCCGAAACAGCGAAGCTCCCCAGGACACGTCGGATCCCCAGGTTCCACTGATACGACTTGGGGACTTTTGCGTCCTTGTCGATCAGCCAGGCTTCTGGCACCCCTTGGCTGTGCACGAGGGCGTCCAAGGTCGCCTTGTCGGCGGTCAGGTACGAATCGCTCCAGAGCGCCTGGCCCGGGGGCGCAGTCGTCGAACCCGGTGGAGCAAAGTTGATAGTGAACTCCGGATGGGTCAGCTTGAGGGTCTCGTCGACGGAAACGTCGAAAATGTTCCGGTCGTAGTACATGCCCAAGCCGCCGAAGATCGTGGTCTTGTTGTCCGAGTCCAGGCCGTATGAAAACCCGAGGCGAGGTTGGAAGGCGCCGTAGAAGGGCTTTCGGTTGCTGCCCGTGCTGATGTAGCGACTCAGGTCGAGCGGCTTGGGGAGGGAATCATTGTAGCGCGTTAGCGTGTCGATCACCATCTGCGGCGTCACGTAGTCGTAATTCATCATCTTCGTCTCGAAGTCCCACCGGACCCCCAGGTTAATTGTGAGTCGGGGGGTGGGGCTCCAGTCGTCTTGTATGTAGGCGCCGATCTCCTGGTTGTTCTTGTTCAGCGCCGCATTGCCGGTGCCATACTTCAGCTCGTAGGGGTTCTGGTAATTGTACGCGACGCCGTTCAGGGTGTCGCGATAAGCGAAACGTGGCGTCTCGTTGTTCGCCTTGAACACGTCGTACGATACGAAGTCCACGCTGGCACCCACCTTGAACACGTGCTGCCCACCGTGCGAATAGGTCAGGTCGTCCCGAAAGCCGATTCGCCTCTGCGTGAAGTCCTGAACGCTGAGATTGCTGCCAATGAAGCCGTCCGTCGTCTGTGTCCCTCCCACGTCGCGGTACGTGTACACGCGTGCGGGCAGGCCCGGCGTGTTGGGGACTGGGTTGCGACGAAAGCGCGAGTAGTCCACCTTCGCCTCGTTCAGCCACGCACCCGCATAGCGATTGTAGCGGAGTTGTCCGATCGAGATGTCCTGCGCGAAGTTCACCGCTTCATTTAGCGCGCACATCGATGCTGTCTGGCAGTTGACGCTGCCGAAGTCTCGCACGTCAGTCTCGTGGCGTGTGCTGAAGCTCAGCTCGGCCGCGGATTTCGGATCCACCGTGTAGTTCAACTTTCCGAACACCATAGTCTCGCGGAACGGCGATCCGAAGTTGCCGTTGTACTGCGTAATATTCACCGTGTCGAGCGCCGGGAATCCGGCCCTCGGCGTGGGAAAGTTCACGAAAAAGTTCCGGTTCTGGTAATTCCCCTCGTACGCGCCGAAGAAGAACAGTCGATCCCGTTTGATCGGGCCACCCATGCTGAGGCTGACGAGCGACCGGTTGTAGTCAGGCTTCGTGAACGTTGCCGGGGAGGTGTTCTTGAGCGCTCGCTGGAACGTGTCGAGCGCCACCAGTCCCTTGTTTTGATAGCCGTAAAGCACATTCCCGTGCCATTCGTTGCCGCCGGACTTCGTAGTCGCCGTGATGATTGCGCTGGATGCCTTCTGGTATTCCGCCTTGAAATTCTGGCTGATGACTCGGTACTCCTGGATGGCGCTTCGCGGGAACGGATTACCTTTGCTCGCGTCCTGTCCGGCGACTCCGCCGTTCGTCAGATCGTTCTTGAGACTTGTTCCATCGACGAAGACGTTGACCGTACTCGCCGTCTGGCCACCAGCCGAGAAGTTGCGGGATACGCTGTTGTTGCGGTCGTCGGAAATGGTGACACCGGGCGCCAGGGCGGCGAGGTCGAGGAAGTTCCGGCTAGCGGTGGGTAGCCGCTCGATTTGTTGTTGCGTGACGTTGGTAGCAATCTCGGACGTGCGCATCTCCACGCCGGTGGCTGCCACGACCGTCACCGCTTCGACCTGAATTGCTGACGCGGCGAGCTTCAGGTCCAACGGGAACACCTCACCAATCAGCACCCGCACCTTGAGCTTCTGGGCCGCCATGGCGATCTGTCGGGCCGTGACCTCATACTCGGCCGGCACGAGGCCCAGGATAGCGTAGAACCCGTTGCTTTGTGTCGTGACTTCACGTACCGCCGAAGTCTGCGTGTTCACCGCGCTGACGCGGGCTCCCGCGATCGGCGCCCCGCCCGAATCGGTCACGTACCCTCGGATACTGCCGGTGCTCGTTTGCGCCGACGCGGGTCGGGCGAGCGAGACGGCCAGCACGCCGCCAAGCAGCAACACAAAAACGACTCTCATGGTGGATTCCCTCCGTTGTCACCGTTATCACGCGCCCACTGGGGTTTGTCAAGGTCGGTGACCGCCGCGTAGATTGGGAGCGCCGCGTTCCCTTTCCTCTATTGTGAAACGGATCCCGATGCGCCCGCATAGCGGTTTCCTCACGACGTTGCCGGCCGCCCTGGCCCTCCTCGGCGCCGGACCTGCCTCCGCGCAGCACTCCCGCGCTGACCAGAACATCGACTCCCTCCTCGCGCGCATGACCCTGGAGGAGAAGCTCGGCCAGCTGAACCAGCTCTCGGTGGACAACCAGCCGAGCGCCGAACAGCTGGAGCTCGTGCGCAAGGGCCTGGTCGGCAGTTTCTTGAACCTGACCGGGGCGGCCGCGACGCGAGACGCGCAGCACATCGCCGTCACGGAGTCGCGCCTCCGCATCCCGTTGATCTTCGGCCACGACGTGATCCATGGCTACCGGACCATCTTCCCGATCCCGCTCGGCGAAGCCGCTTCGTGGGACCCGGAAGCCGTCGAGGCGGCCGCGCGCGTGGCCGCGCGGGAGGCCGCGGCGGCCGGCCTGCACTGGACGTTCGCGCCCATGGTGGATATCGCCCGCGATCCCCGCTGGGGCCGCATCGCCGAAGGCTCGGGAGAGGATCCGTACCTGGGATCGGCTATGGCCGCGGCGCGAGTCCGGGGCTTTCAGGGCGCCGACCCGCGCGCCCCCGACGCGGTGCTCGCTACGGTGAAACACTTTGCGGCGTACGGCGGCGCCGAGGGCGGTCGGGACTACAACACCGTGGATCTCTCGGAGCGCACGCTGCGCGAGGTGTACCTGCCGCCCTACCGGGCGGCCCTGGAAGCCGGCGCCGCCACGGTCATGACGTCGTTCAACGAGATCGGCGGCATCCCGAGCACCGCGAGCCGCTGGCTCATGACCACGCTGCTGCGTCGCGAGTGGGGCTTCCGGGGCTTCGTGGTGAGCGACTGGACCGCAGTCGCCGAGCTCATGAACCACGGCGTCGCGGGATCGCGCGCCGAGGCCGGGAAGCTCGCGCTCGAGGCGGGCGTGGATATGGACATGGTGAGCCGCATCTACGTGGACGATCTCCCGGCTCTCGTCCGCGCCGGGCGCATTCCTATGGCCGTGGTCAACGAGGCGGTGCGCCGGGTGCTCCGGGCCAAAGCAGCCCTCGGGCTGTTCGACGATCCCTACCATGGCGCTACACCGGAGCGCGAGCGAGCGACCTTGCTCGCCCCCGAGCACCGCCAGCTCGCGCGTCGCGTGGCCGAGGAGGCGATCGTCCTGCTCAAGAATGACGGGCAGCTCCTGCCGCTCGGGTCCCGAGTGCGCACCGTCGCTGTGATTGGCCCGCTCGCCGATGACAAAGTCTCGGCGCTCGGCTCCTGGCCCGGCCGCGGCGACCCACGGGACGCCGTCACTCCCTTGGAGGGGATCAAGGCGCGCGCGGGAAGCGTGAGCCTACTGTACGCGAAGGGCTGCGGCATCACCGACACGGCGACAGCGGGGTTTGCCGAGGCTGTCGCGGTAGCGAAACAGGCGGACGTCGCGGTACTAGTGCTCGGCGAAGCGGGGGACATGAGCGGCGAGGCCGCGAGTCGCGCCAACATAGACTTGCCCGGCGTCCAGCCCCAGTTGCTCGAGGCGATTCACGCGACCGGTACGCCGATCGTGCTCGTGCTGATGAATGGCCGGCCCCTCACCATACCGTGGGCTGCGGAGCACGTCCCGGCGATTGTCGAGTCGTGGTTCCTCGGGGTCGAGACCGGCCCGGCACTCGCCGCCGTCCTGTTCGGTGACGTGAGCCCGAGCGGCAAGCTGCCGGCGACCTTCCCGCGCTCCGTCGGCCAGATTCCCCTCTATTACAACCACAAGAACACCGGGCGTCCCACCGGGCCGGACAAGTA
>VBKJ01000019.1 GCA_005879795.1 Deltaproteobacteria bacterium | reverse complement strand
GGCCGCGTCTGCCTCGCGCTCGTCCCCTGCTGATCGTACTTTGCCCTCGGATTCGCCGGACCCCGACCTGGGTAGCGACCGCCGCAGCGCCGGGGCCCGATGCCTCGGCGCGGAGCCGCCACGTCCGCCTACGGCCGCAGGACGAGGGCCTGCGCGGGGGCGAGCACGCCCGCGTACGGCCGGTCCTCCCCCGCCCCGTCGCTCGCGATCTCGACGCGGCCGTGCGCGGCGACGGGGACGCGTTCGCCGGTGAAGTTGACGAGCACGATCCGCTTCTCGGTCCCCGCGGCCCGCTGGTAAGCGAGGACACCCGCCGGCGCCTCGGTCAGGCGGCAGCTGCCCGCGTGGAGCGCGGGCGAGGCGCGGCGGAGCGCCAGGAGCCGGCGGTAGAGGTGGGGGATCGAGCCCGGGTCCTCACGCAGGCGCTCGACGCTCCGCGGCTCGGCCTCGGGCGGCCACGGGAGCCAGGGCGGTACGGGCCAGCCGTGCCCCGGGCTCGCGTCCCATGGGATCGGCGCGCGGCAGCCGTCCCGGCCGCCGGGATCGACGGCACGGTCGGGCGGGACGGCGGCGTCCTCCAGCCCGAGCTCCTCGCCCTGGTAGAGGAACGGCGTCCCGCGCAGCGTCAGCAGGAGGACCGCGGCCGCACGCGCCGCGGCCTCCGACCCGAAGCGCGTCCGGTGTCGCGGCACGTCGTGGTTGGAGAGGACCCACGTCGGCCACGCGCCGACCGGATCGAGCCGCGCGGCGACGTCCGCGATGCGCTCGCGCCACGCGGCGGCGTCCCAGGGAGTGAGGACCGCCGCGGGCAGCTCGAAGACGAGGTGCAGCTCGTCATCGTGGCCGTAGTACCGGGCGTGCGTGCGCGCGAGCAGCAGCCACACCTCGCCCACCAGCACCCGGTCGCCCGGATGGGCGTCGACGACCCGGCGGAGCGCGCGCAGGATCGTGTGCGTCGACTCGTCGTCGTTCAGCGCCGACTGCGGGATCGCCGCCAGGTCGGGCGGGAGGTCCGGCAGCCGCGCGTCCTTCCCGAGGCCGTGGACGACGTCGACCCGGAAGCCGTCGACGCCGCGGGCGAGCCAGAAGCGGAGCACGTCCTCCATGGCGCGCCGCACGTCGGGGTTCGACCAGTCCAGGTCGGGCTGCTCGGGAAGGAAGAGATGGAGGTAGTGCTGCCCGGTCGCGGCGTCGAAGGTCCATGCCGGCGTGCCGCGCGGGAACGCAGCGAGCCAGTTGTTCGGTGGGCCGCCGCCGGGCGCGGGGTCGCGCCAGACGTACCAGGCGCGCTTCGGGCTCGCGCGCGAGGCACGCGACTCGCGGAACCACGGATGCAGGTCGGAGGTGTGGTTCGGGACCCAGTCGAGGAGGACGCGGATGCCGCGCGCGTGCGCCTCGGCGAGGAGTCGATCGAAGTCGGCGAGAGTCCCGAAGAGGGGATCGACGTCGCAGTAGTCTGCGACGTCGTACCCGAAGTCCTTCATGGGGGAGCGGAAGATGGGCGAGAGCCACACCGCGTCGACACCGAGCCAGGCGAGATGGTCGAGCCGACCCCGGATGCCCTCGAGGTCGCCCACCCCGTCACCGCTCGCGTCGGCGAAGGAGCGCGGATAGATCTGGTAGACGACCGCCGTCTGCCACCACCGCACGGGGCGATGATGGCACGGAAGTCGGTGCCCGCAAGGGACGGGGTCAGGTGGTGTTCGGAGACGCACCAAATGTACTTCGTTTTACCGCCACCTCCCGCATATGCGGTAGAGCACTGGACAATCGTCCTGCGGTAAGGTGAATACGTAAGGTTCCGCACATGGCTGCCAGTCTGGTCTCGTGGCGGCGCCGGCATCGGCGCGTCACGTTCGGTCCGGGGATCGAGCTGGCGCCGCCCCGTGTCACCTGGTCACACGCGGGCCGCGCGTTGCGGTCCGCCCTCGGCGCGCATCCGCGAGCCGCGCTGTTTCCGCATCGACCGTGCGGATGATGCGGACGCCGAGCCGCCGGGTGCTGCCCGACGATGGGGGACCGGCAATGTCCGTCCTCCATGCTCGTGCGCGGGGGCGAGTGAAGGACGAGGCACTCGTCGCGGTCGGCGCCCGTATCCCGCCCGACCTCCATCGTCAGGTTCGCGTCCACTGCATACAGCGGCGCGTGCGGGTTCAGGACTTCATCAACGCCGCGATCCGAGAGCGGCTGGTGCGCGAGCAACGCCGGCACCCTCAGTAGTGGCGGACAGGACCGGAACGATGGCTCAGGCGCTTGCCAGACGTCGCGCCAGACGGCGGAGGAAGCGGTGTGGCGCCTGCGGCCGGAGCAGGCCGGCGACGGGCTTTTACCGCTCCGCCGCCGCCGCCGACGGCCTGGACGATTGGTGCAAGGAGTGCCGGCGCGCGTACCTGCGCCGCTGGATCGCGCGACACCGCGCGGCGCACAGGGCCTGGACACGCGCCTATCGCGAACGGAACCGCGACGAGCTCCGCGCCTACCAGCGCGAGTACCAGCGGCGGCGCCGCGCCCTCATGCGGGCGGGGCGCTGGCGGCCGAAGGCCGCCTGAGCCGGTAGGGCCGGGGCCACGCGCGGGCGCCTGGCTCCTCGGCTCGAGCCGGAGCTGTCCCGAGTTTGCATCGCTCCGCGTCCGCAGGGACCGCTGCGCTCGACCCCGATTGCAGAGTCCCCCCCATTGGTGCGAGCCTCCGCCGCGAACCCCGCGGCCGCGCCCCGCCCCCCGATGCGGGCGCATGAGGAGACCAGCCATGCAGGAGTACCAGCTCTACATCGACGGCGCGTTCTCGGATGCCGAGGGCGGGAAGACCGCCGACTCGATCAACCCCGCGACCGAGGAGCCGTGGGCGCGCGTCTCGCGCGCGAGCCGCAGGGACGCGCAGCGCGCCATCGCGGCGGCCCGCCGGGCCTTCGACGAGGGACCCTGGCCGCGCATGACCCCAGCCGATCGCAAGAAGATCCTGAACCAGATCGCCGACGGGCTCGAGGCGCGCAGCCAGGAGCTCGCCGCCGTCGAGACCCAGGACTCCGGCGGCACCATCCGCAAGACCTCGGGCGACATGATGCTCGCCGCCAACCAGCTCAAGTACTTCGCCGAGATGGCGGAGAAGGTCCCGCTGCTCGAGGAGATCCAGGTGCCGCAGTTCCCCGCCCAGTCGAAGAATTACCTCCAGCGCGAGCCGATCGGCGTCTGCGGCCAGATCATCCCGTGGAACTTCCCGCTCATGATGGCGGTGTGGAAGATCGGCCCGGCGCTGTGCACCGGGAACACGCTCGTGCTCAAGCCAGCCAGCGACACGCCCTGCTCGGCGCTCGAGCTGGCGAAGATCATCGACCAGACCGATCTGCCGAAGGGGGTGGTCAACGTCATCCACGGGAGCGGCGCCGAGTGCGGCGAGGAGCTGTGCGCGAGCCCGCTGGTCGACAAGATCGCGCTCACCGGCTCGACCGAGGTCGGCCGGCGCGTCCAGCAGCTCGCCGCCGGCACCATCAAGAAGGTGACCCTCGAGCTGGGCGGCAAGTCCGCCAACGTCATCCTCGACGACGCCGACCTCGACATGGCGGTCGACGGCTCGCTCTTCGGCTGCTTCTTCCACCAGGGGCAGGCGTGCGAGTCGGGCACGCGGCTCTTCGTCTCCGAGAAGCTGCACGACGAGGTGGTCGCGCGCCTGGTCGAGCGCACCAGGCAGCTCACCATCGGCGACCCGATGGACTTCGGCACGGCGCAGGGCCCGCTCATCTCCGCGCGCCAGCGCGCGACGGTGCTCGGCTACATCGAGACGGGCGTGGACGAGGGCGCCAGGATTTCCGTCGGCGGCAAGCGCCCGGAGCACCTCCCCAGGGGCTACTACGTCGAGCCCACCATCTTCGCCGACGTGAAGAACTCGATGAAGATCGCCCAGGAGGAGATCTTCGGGCCAGTGCTGTGCGTGATCCGCTACAAGAACATCGACGACGCGATCCGCATGGCCAACGACTCGATCTACGGCCTCGGCGGCGCGGTCTGGTCGCGCGACAAGGCGAAGGCGCTCGAGGTCGCGAAGCAGATGCGGACCGGGACGGTGTGGATCAACGACTACCACCTCCT
>VBKJ01000018.1 GCA_005879795.1 Deltaproteobacteria bacterium | reverse complement strand
GCTGGTGGGGCGGCTGGGGCGGCCCGCGCATCGTCAACAACGTCGTCATACAGCACAACACCTACGTGAACGTGCGCAACGTGACGGTCTTCCAGAACACGCACGTGCACAACGCCGTGATCGCGGTCAATCGTGACCACTTCGGCCGGGGGCACGTCGAGCACGTGCGCCTGGCCGCGGCCGACGTGAAACGTCTCCGTCCGATCCACGGAAACCTCGGCGTGAAGCCGACCCCGGCGAGCCTGGTCGCGAAGGAAGGCCACGCGCTCCGCCCGCCGCAGGCGGTGCATGCCCGGCCCGTGGTGGCGACGCGCCCGCCGCAGGACCACTCGCAGCACCTGCGCGCCGCGGGGCTCAACCCGCCAGCGAGCGCGACGCCGCCGCCCCGGCTCGTGCACGCGCCGCGGCCGCAGGGCGGCGGCCGCCAGGCCTCACCCGGTGGCCGCGCGACCCCACCGTCACCGCCGGGAGCGGAGCACCGCCGGCTGGGCCAGGCAGGGGCGCGCCCCGCGCCGCCGCCGGAGCGCGCGCGGAGCGAGCGTCCGAACCCGGGCGGCCCGCACGAGCACGGAGCGCCGCATGCGCCGGCCGCTGCGGGACAACCGCACGGCGGCACGCGCGCACCCGAACACGCAGCGCCGCCGGCGGCGCCGCGCCACGCGGAGCACGCGCGGCCGGCGCCGTCCCCACCGCCGCATCACGGCGAGCATCAGCACGCGCAGCCGCCGCCGCAAGGCGCTCTCCCGCCACCGCACGTGTCGCACGGCACGCACCCGGGCGCACAGATGCCGCGGCCCGCGCCGCACGAGAAGCCGCATCACACGCCGCCCGCCGCACCGCCCTCGGCGCGCTGGGGCGCGCCTCGCCCGCCGCAGGCCTCGATTCGGCCGGCGCGCCCGGAACGCTTCCGCGCGCCAGCGTGGGCGCGTCCGAACGAGCGGCGGGCACGGCCCCCGCACGCCTAGCGCGCTGGCCCTCGGGCCCTCTCACGGAATGACGCGTGCACCGTCTCCACGGGGACGGCGCACGCCGTCTCGAACACGGTCCTCCGGATGACCCACCGCGCAGGGCGTAGCGAGTAGGGGGAGGCTCACGCCACGGCGCTTACCGTCCGCCCCCTCCAGGAAGCGGACAGACGGATTTCCCTTACATCTCGAAGCGCCCCACCGGGCGCACAGTTAGTTAGTATTCGGGATCCGTCCTTTGCGGGCGGAATGGTCACGGCGATTCGATGACGGCCAGGATCCGGTCCTCTCGACACTCCGCCGCTGCGTGACGCCGCCCCGGCCCGCGTGCTATGCGAACGCCGGCCGCATCCCGCCGCCGTGGCACGGCGGCGAGGGCCACGCCACGGAGGAACCTCATGCTCGGACGGAACCGTCGCACGGCTGTGACTCTCGCCCTCACCCTGCTGGCGCTCGCCGGGTGCCGCACCGGCTCCGGCCGGCCCGCCGCGCCATCGGGTGTCGCACCGACTTCCCCGCCCCTCCGGGTCGGCGTCACCCCGTCCTCGCCGCCGTTCGCGTTCCGGCAGGGTGGCGAGCTGGTCGGCCTGGAGGTGGACTTCGCCCGCGCCCTCGCGGGTGCGCTCGGCCGGCCGCTCCAGCTCCGCGAGGTGGACTGGGACGACCAGATCCCGGCGCTCCTGGCGGGTCGGACCGACGCCATCATGTCGGGCATGACGATCACGCCGGCGCGGCAGGTCCGGATGGCGTTCAGCGACCCCTATCTCAGCTCGGGCCTTCTCGCGGTCGTGCGGCGCGGCGACCGGGACCGCTATCCCGACGGCAAGACCGTGCTGCGGAAGGTCGGCGCAATCGGCGTGGTGGGAGGGACGACGGGGGAGCGCTTCGCCCGCGAGCAGCGGGCCGCCTCGGTGTCCGTCTATCCGACCCCGGCGGCCGCGGTCATGGAGCTGCAGCAACATCGCGTGGACGCCGTCATTCACGACGCCCCGGTGTTGCTCTGGTTCGTGTCCGGCCACGAGGCCGAGCTGGCGCCGGTGCTGGACCCGCTCAACCGGGAGGAGCTCGGCTGGGGCCTGCGCCCCTCCGACGACGAGCTGCGCGCCGCCATGAACGGCGCGCTCGCGCGCTGGCGCGAGGACGGCACCCGCGAGCGGATCCTGTCGCGCTGGATCCCTTACCTGTCCCGGCTCGAGGCCGAGGTCCGCGCCCGATGAGCACGGCGTCCGCGCCGCGTCTCACACTGGTCGTCTGCCTCGCTGCGACCGCCTGCAGTCTCAACCCCATCACCCGACGGCCCGAGATCGTCCTCGTCTCGCGCGCGAAGGAGCGCGAGCTCGGCGAGCAGGAGGCGCGGCGAGTCGCCGAGACCATGGGGCTCGTCGACGACCCGGTGCTCACCGCCTACGTGAGCGCCGTCGGGCAGCGGCTCGTGGAGCACGCGCCGGGGCACGAAGCCTCCACGTGGCCGACACCGCCGAGCCCAACGCCTTCGCGCTGCCCGGAGGCTACGTCTACGTGTCGCGCGGGCTCCTCGCGATCACCAACTCGGAGGACGAGCTCGCGACACGAGATCGGCCACGTGGCCGCCCGCCACGCCGTGAACCGGGTGACGCGCGCGGCGCCGCTCGCGGCCTGACGGGCCTCGGTGCGGCGGTGACGGGGATCGTGAGCCCCACGCTGAGCGACGTCGTGGGCGGAATCGGAGGCCTTGCGGGCGCGCTCGTGGTGGCCCCGTACAGCCGCGGGCAAGAGCACGAGGCGGATCGTCTCGGCCAGGAGTTCGCCGCCGAGGCGGGCTGGATCGTCGCCCTCGGCGGCGAGACGCTCGCGCAATTGTTCGACCGCGCTGACGCCACCGCCACATGGCCGCCGTCGCCAACGGCGTCGTAGCGAGCGCGCCCCTGCCCCGGGGACAGCTCGTCAAGGTGGCCCGGTCGGAGCCCTACCGGCCGCGCTGAACAGGAGCGTCCGGGGGCGGCGGTGCTGCGGGGCGGTCCCCTCCGATCGTGATGATGCCGTGCGGGCGGGTCGTATACGCGGCGGAGACCACACGCGCCATTGGACCATGGTCCAATGCACGACGGTCGCGACTCGCCGATGGGCTCGGCGCGGTGTATGAGAGGCATCAGCTCAGTGGCTGGCCTCTCGCTTTTCACGCAGCCGCCGCTGTATCAGATCCGCCCAGGCCTGGGATGCGTCCTCGACGCTGTCCCAGGACTTGAGCACTCCTTCCGGCGCCTTCGCGCACCTGTACGTGCATCACGCAGCCGGGCCGGAGCGGTACCCCGGCCCGGCCGCGCATGCGTCACGGGCGTCGGCGGAGCTACTCCTCCGTGATCTCGACGCGCCGGTTCTTCGCCCGGCCCTCGGCTGTCTTGTTGCTCGCGATCGGCTTCGTCTTGCCGTAGCCGCGCGTCGTGATGCGCGACGCATCGATCCCGTGTGCGACCAGGTAGTCGCGGACGGCATTGGCCCGCCGCTCCGACAGGCGCTGGTTGTAAGCCTCCGACCCGACCGAGTCGGTGTGGCCTTCGACGGTGGCGCGGACCTCGGGGTGCTGCTTCATCGTCTGGACGACCTCCTCGACCTTCTCCTCACCTGCCGGCTTCAGCTTCGCCTTGTTGAAGTCGAAGTACGTGTCGGCAGAGAGCTCGATGTGCTTCTTCACCGGCGGCGGAGGCGGCGCTGGCGGCGGCGGAGGCGGCGGGGTTTCCTGCTGGGGGTCACAGATCACGTGGCCGAGGAGCGCGCCGAGGAGCCCGCCTCCGACGGCCCCCGCACCGGCCGCGGCGCCCGTCTCCTGGTGGCTGCCGCCATGGCCGCCCTCGTAGGCATTGACGAGCCCACCCGCCGTGCCGGCGCCCACGGCTGCGCCGGCGAGTCCGCCGGCGAGCGCGCAGTAGCCCCAGCGCCGCTCGTGCATGGCGCTGCAGCCCGTCAGGATCATGAGCCCGACGAGCCCGATCGCTGTCACCCTCTGGTCACGCATCGTGTCTCTCCTTCCGTCCATGGCCCGCACTCGGGCGCGCTTCCTACCGCAATGGACCTAGCCAGTCAAACTTCCGGCAGTCTCGCCAGCCAGCATGAGAGCACCCGGGTATCCCGCCTCACCCCAGGGCCGATGCACAGCGCCGCGAAGCAGAGCGCGATGCGCGAGAACGATCGGTTGCGACTCATCGTGCGATCCTCCGCGAACCCCGATCCGGAGGCCTTATCCCAATTCAGCGCCGCGACGGCTATTGGACCATGGTCCAATTTGCCCGTGCGCCAGGGTCTTTTTGGGTCGCGCCGGATCCTCACCTCGCACCGCCATCCAGTCCTCGCAGCTGCTGCGCCCAGCGCGCGCTCGCCTCGGTATCGCCGGCCGCGAGCGACAGCTCCACGAGCGCAGTCAGGATCTCCCGCTCGCCCGTGAACCGGCGGTGCGCATCGGCGAGGATCCCCAGCGCCTTGGCACGCTCGCCGGCGGCGTCGAGGCCGAGCGCATAGACGTAGGCGTAGCGCGGCTCGTCGGGCGCGAGCTCGGCCGCCCTCCCCAGCTCCGCCGACCGCCCGGTACTGCTTCGCGGTGACCAAGACGTCCGTACGGGCTCGCGCTGCCAAGTCCACGGACGGCGCGCCAGCCGATCGTCCAGAACGTCCTCGCTTCGGTGTGAGATGTGGAGACTCGCGTCGACGGGAGTCCGGGGCCATCGTCCAGCGTCGCCTCGGGTTGTTGCTGCGAAGCTCGCGCCCGATCAGCACCAGGCCGTTTTCGCCGCCCCTGGCCTCGGCGTCGTCTCCACGGCTTCCCTGCGTCACCGGCCTGCGATACGGTGCAACCATGGACGAGATGGCGAATCGAGCTCCCCGACGCGCGCGATGGGGACCGAGCGTCTCTTCCACTGCGATCCTGGTCGCCCTCCTCGTCCGGCTCGGCCCCCCGTCCGCGCTGGCCGCGGCGCCGCAGGAGCGCGTCCGTCAGACCCTCGACGCCGTGTCGGCCGTGTTGAACGACCCGGAGCTGCAGGGATCGGCCAAGGAACGCGACCGGCGCGAGCGGGTCGGGAAGGTCATGCGCGACTCGTTCGACTTCCGGGCGATGGCTCGGGAGTCG